>JALOQH010000019.1 GCA_025453475.1 archaeon
CTGACCGCGGCCGGCTCCCCGCATCCAAGGAATAATTCCGCGATCTCAAACAGTATCCAGAACCGGAAAAAAACAGAATGACTGAGAAAACAATCGTAAAATATATTGAACCATTTACCGACGGAGAAGTCAAGGCTATCCTTGAGCCACTAGTAGCAGAGTGGTTCTTCGGGAAATTCAAGGATTTCTCCCTTACTCAGAGGTATGGGGTGAAGAACATTTATGACAGAAAGAACATTCTGGTATGCGCTCCTACTGGGGGAACAAAGACATTGACTGCGTTTCTGGGAATAATAAATTATCTTGTTGGGCTTTCAGTCAAGAAGGAGATTGAGAACAAGATTTATGCGGTTTATGTTTCTCCGCTTAAAGCATTGAGCAATGATATCTTTGTTAACCTGATTACTCCGCTTAGAGAGATTGAAGAACTGGCTAAAAAGAAGGGGATTGAAATGCAGCCAATTCGGGTTGGATTGAGAACAGGGGACACTGAAGCAAAGGAAAGGGCGAAAATGCGCGAAAATGCGCCGCACATACTTGTTACAACCCCTGAAACGCTGGCAATTGTTCTTACTTCGCCCAAACTTGTTGAACATTTGCGCGCATTGGAATTCATTGTTGTTGATGAGATACATGCGATGACCAACAAAAGAGGGGTTTATCTGTCTCTGACGCTGGAAAGGCTGTGCGATGTGAGCTTAATTGAGCCTGTTAGGGTTGGTTTGAGCGCGACTATTGCGCCTTTGGAGGAGATTGCCAAGCTCCTTGTGGGTGTTGGGAGAGAGTGTTTGATTGCAAATGTCAAGCTCCTTAAGAAAGTTGAGATAAATCTGGATTTTCCTGGAGAGAATATCATTGAAGCGGAGAATCAGGAGAACCAGAGAAAGCTCTATCAAGTATTAGACGAACTTATAGGCAATAATCGAACGACTCTTATCTTTACGAATACAAGGGCTGCTACTGAGAGAATCATTCATTTCCTTGATTTGCACTTCCCAAAAAAGTACGAAGGGCTTATTGGGGCGCATCATAGCTCTATGTCAAAGGACAAAAGGTTTGAAATTGAGGACAGATTGAGGAAAGGGGAGCTGAAAGTGGTGGTTTCAAGCACGTCTTTGGAGCTGGGAATTGACATTGGAAGCATTGATTTAGTGGTTATGCTGAGGTCACCGAAGAGTGTTTCGCGTGCTTTGCAGAGAATTGGGCGTGCCGGGCATAAACTGCATGAGAATCCAAGAGGAGAGTTTATTGTTTTAGACAGAGATGATATGGTTGAATGCGGGGTTTTGATGAAGGAGATGATTGAGGGTCGCGTAGATCTCGCGGAAATACCGAAAAACTGCTTAGATGTGCTCAGCCAGCAGATATTTGGCATGGCGATATCGCGAGTTTGGGATGCTGATGAGATGCTTAGAGTGATTAGAAGAGCGTATCCTTACGAAAATCTGACTAAAGATGACTTTTTGAGCGTTATCAGCTACCTTGCGGGAGACTATGCGCTCGAGCATCGCAACGTGTATGCAAAGATTTGGTATGATGCGCAGGAAAAAAAGATTGGGAAGCGCGGTAAACTCGCTCGTGTGATATATTTGACTAACCTGGGGACTATTCCGAGTGAAGAAGGAGTGTCTGTGATGATTAATTCCGGAGAACGAAGGGGGCAGGTTATTGGAAGAATTGATGAAGCATTCCTTGAGAGACTGAAGAAGGGAGATATATTTGTGCTTGGAGGGCAGAAGTATATGTTTATCAATGCGAAAGGACTGACTGCGTTCGTGCATGCGGGGATTACAAGAAATCCTACTATTCCCTCCTGGTTTAGCGAGATGCTGCCACTTAATTTTGAGCTTGCAAGAGGCATTGGGAAGTTCAGACGACTTGTCAAGGAGAAGCTCGGAAAGAAAGAAGAGTGCGTTGCATTCATACAAGAGCATCTTTACTGCAAGAAGTATATTGCTGAAGAGATTTACAAGTATGTAAAGCAGCAGAAAGACTTCTCGGAAGTTCCCGACGATAAAACCCTTGTTGTGGAGAAATTCAAAGAGGAAAAGGAATATCTTTTGTTCCATTCTCTTTACGGGAGGCGAGTTAATGACGCGCTTGCACGAGCATTTGGGTTTGCAGCGGGTAGAGTAAAAACCCGGGACGTGGAAATCGGGGTGAATGACAATGGATTTTACATTGCGGGGGAGAGCCTGGATGAAAAGAGAATACTTTCGTGGGTTAAGGCTGATGATTTGAGAAAAATATTGAAAGAAGCCATTGAAAAGACAGAGGTTTTGAGGCGGCGTTTTCGCCATTGCGCCGGACGCTCGCTGATGATACTCAGGAATTACAAGGGAAGAGAGAAAAGCGTGGGGAAACAGCAGATTCACTCTGAGCTGCTTTTCTCAGCAGTCAAGAAATTGAGTGATGACTTCCCAATAATGCGAGAGGCGCGCAGGGAAGTGATGGAAGACCTGATGAATGTGTTTGATGCTGAGCGCGTTCTTCGATGGATTGAGGGCGGAGAGGTTAAAGTTCGGCTTGTTAAGACTCCGATTGTCTCACCATTCGGCTTGAATCTGATATTGCAGGGCAGAAGCGACCTGATTAAGATGGAAGACAGGGCTTCTTTCCTGAAAAGAATGCATGAATTGCACAATAAGGTGATTGAAGAGAGGAAGAAGTAAGATAAACTTGGCCAAGATTCAATGGTTTCTTGGCAGTTTAATGTAACTCTAAAGTAGTTAAAATAGTAAGGTTTAAATATATGTAGTTTCTATGTATAACATATAAATTAACCGAACTTTAAACAAAAATGACAAGGAAAAACGAAGGAAAAACAGGGCAGGATGTTATCCCAGATGGGACTTTCGCTCACGGCGTAGATGTTGAGGAACTCGATACTTTAACACGCAAGACACTCATTTCAAGCGGTAAATATAGCCGAGTCAGCAGAATTGTAGATGGGAGATATATTAACTGGAAAACAAGGATGATTTATTCTGCATATTGGGGCAATGGAGACAACAAGAGGCAGGTTGTAATCAAAGTAGACTTGCCGGATTATGCACTTGGACCAAGAGCGCAGGAACATTTTGCTACAGGCAACAATACTGAAAAAGAAATTGCAAACTTAATGGGAATTGACCATCCGAATCTTGCAAGATTGAGAGACTTTTATCAGGTTCAGGCAAGCACTGGGGAGAAAGTGCACATCTCTGTTGAAGATTGCGTGAGCGGGGCGCAAACACTTGAGGAAAGAGTTATAGAAGACCCTCTTTCAGACAGGGAAGCGATGGATGTTTTTGGCGGATTGATTGATGGACTTGTATATCTGCACAAAGACAGAGGCATGCTGCACAGAGACTTGAACTTTGGGAACATTCTGATAGCAAGAGCATACCAGAATAAAGTGATAAATCCCGATGGCGCAAAAAACAGGTTAATCCGAACGCTTAGAGACCCGAAGCTCAGAGCAGTTATAACTGATTTTGCAAATGCGGGAAGAGTTGAAGGTTCTGGCGCGAGGGCGCTCCCGAGCTCTGGCGGGCATCTTGTGACTGATCCATTCATTTATGAAGAACTCACTGGAAAACCTGGGAGATATAATGCTGCTTCCGAGATATATGCGGTTGGAGCAAACATGTTTTACGCACTTACCGGGAAGAGCATATTTGATTGTGAAGTGTTTGGCGGAAAGAGGGCTGATGCTGTAATCGGCGGAAGAAAAATAAGCTTGCTTGACGCAAATGGGCACATAGATGCGGGAAAGTTCAGAGAAGCGATCAGAGAAAATCTGAGAGGAATGACTAACGGAGCAAGATACAGAAAGATAATTGAAAATTGCCTCACCGCGCCGCTGGGAAAGGGATATACTGATATTGAAGAGCTCAAGAGAGATTTTGACAAGCTGAAGCCGAGCCCTGCGAGGAAATGGGCATTGGCTGCAGGAGCTGCTGCACTTTTGGCTGGCGGGGCATTGACTGCTGCTTTTGGATTTGGATATGACGCAGGAAAGACGAGAGAACAATTGAGGACACAGCAAGAAATGCAGGAGATAGAACGTGGGTTTTATGGCGTTGAGCGGGGAATCAATGACTCGGAGAGAGAATTTCTCAGGGGCATGAAAGCGGTTGATCAGTTTAATCATGAGGCTGAAAAATTGAAACTGCGTGTGGAGATGATGCAGGCTAATCCTGCGACAAAGATAATTCCTGATGAGGCCTGGGAAGAGTTCATGAAGAAAGAGAAGGAAAGAGAAGAAAAAGCGAAGAAAGAACTCGAGCAGATTGAAAAGTTAGAGAAAGCTGCGCAGGAAACACTCGATGCTTCCAGGGAGGCAGGGAAATAAAATGACTGGGGAAAAGCAAAAACAAGGGCAGAACGAAGACGGACAGGATTCTGGAGACAGAGGAACGATAGATTATTTGGATAGAGATGCGGAAATGCTTGCCAAAGAGCTAGCTGGTGTGGCTAAGGAATATATCCCGATAATAAAGAAACGCGTGCAAGAAGGGCGCCTTAGTAAAGAAGATATTCGTAAATTACTTTCTGGGAGTTTTGGGGGCGCTGAGTTGAGTGATGACGAACTTTTAGAGGTTGGAAAGCAGATGCGGGGGGGAGGGGCAAGTTGGGGATTTAAGCCTCTAACGCCTGAAGAAATACAATCTTTGGAGAAGGAATTGGATGAGGAAGAGGAAAGAGTACTCGGGGAGAGGGCGGGCTCTCAAACAGTATATTATGCTCCGCGTGCATCCCATCTTGTCGGTGAAATAACAGATGAAGAAGTCATGGAGTTCTTAAGAAAGAGATATGAAGGTGTTGAGATAGCAAAAACCGAGACGGACGAGGCTGGGACAAGAAGGTGCTTCAGAGCAAGGGAGGGCGGGAGAATGTTATTCATAAAGACTGACAAGCCTAAAAGCCAAGTAACGAACCCTAATGCGATGAGAAATCTTGATAAAAAATATGATACCGCGCATGATGCTAAAATTTCATCAGAACTACCTCTTGATGAAGCAATTATAAACCATATCAGCCCAGTTATTCGCACTCACAAGTATGGTGGAGCTGTTGTAATTTCTGTTGAACCGAATTTTGAGAACTCAACTTCATTGAAGAGAAGGGTAAATGGAACAAAAAATGAAGATGGAACATTGGAGGAGCCAGGAAGAGTATTAAATTATGACGAATTTGTGAATGTTTTTTCTGATATTCTGAAAGCTGAGAGGTATTTGGCAAGCAAGGGGCTCTTGAACAGGGATTTGGGTGCTGGAAACATACTTATCAGGCAGAATCCAAATGGAAAAACGTCTAGTAAGAAAAATCTGGCGGCAAGGGTGTGGGAAAAGACGGAGAAATTTTTATTTGAACCAAAGAAGAGCATTCCGCTTGAGGCGAGAATAACTGATTTGGCTAATGCGGGGCATGAATCTGAAATAAGGGAAGCTGGGGAGAACCCTCAACCGACTCTCGGAGCAAGAGGCATAGCTGACCCATTGGTATTCAGCAGAAAAATGAAATACGATGGGGGTTCTGAAGTTTATGCTATTGCTGCTGAGATGGTTTATGCTTTGAATGGGAATTCTCCGGATGGAAACCCCGACATGTACAGAGATTATACTGCAGATAGTACATTTGATCCAAAAAAGCATGAGAAAATGGTTGAGAAAGCGATAGCAAGGCTTCCAAAGTATGCGCGAAGAAGAAAGCTTGTGAAGTTACTGAGAAAAGCACTGTCATGCGATGTTAAGGAAAGATACAAAACAGTGGGGGATTTTGCTGAAGCTTTTGAAAAGGCAACAAAACCAACACTCCGTGACAAAATTAACAAAAAGCCTCTGCTCTATGGGTTGGTGGGGGCAGCAATGCTTGGGACGCTTATAAGCCCGATTCTGATTATGTATGAAGATGACAAAAAGACCAGGGCATTGGAGAAGAAAATTGAGGAATTGAAACATTCCGCTCCGGATAAGAATTATCGTGGAGGAAAGGAAAATGACAGAAAATAAACAGAAACAGTATGTGATAACGAAGAAAATTGCCAAACATGGCAGCCAGGCAATCATAGTCATACCTCGCATTCTTGAGGCTCACCTCAAGCCTGGAACTGTGGCGAAACTTACAATTGATGTTCTGGAAATTGAAAAATCAGAGCAGTAAGCCGGCCAGCGGGCTGTTGGATTGGAAGAACTTTCTTGACGCGGAGAGGAGATAATGGATTATTGCGTGTTCTTTTTCGTCTTTGCCATGGGCAAAGTGCATGTGCGCTTTCTGCCTTAGGATTTGCTGCTCTATGTCGTGCATTTTTCCAAGAAGTTCTGTGTTTTTCTCAAAGTACGCTTTCTCTGCGAGCTTGAAAAGCTCGTAACACTCTGCGAGAATCTTTTTTGTTTTGTCGTGGACGCGGGTTTTCTTGTCAATTATCCTGTTTAGATGAAATAATTCCCTTTGTCCGTGGAAAATCATGGAGAGATACATCCAGAAGAACTCGGAGTTATCAACAAGGTTGCTCTGCTTTGAAATGCACCGCCTGCAGAAATTGTCGTATTTCTGGGTTCTGATTGAAACTTCCTCAAAATCCTCAATTTCCCTGCTGTCTGGCTTTTCGAGCCGGACTTTTGTTATCTCAAATATGTCATGAATGCTCAAAAACATCTTTTTCAGGAGATTTTCAAACTGGTCCAGGGAAGGTTCTGTAACATTTTCGATTATGCAGGATTTTGCTTCCTTTTTTATGACCTCAAATCCGATAAGATTATTCTTTACGGTGTCTTCGAGGATTTTGAATTGGATGTTATCTTCAAATTCAACGGCGATTTTATCGTATCCTTTCCTATATGAATTTGAAATAAGGGTTCTTATTGAGGGTTCCACCATTCTTGAGAGTTTTATCCTTGTTTCTCTCTTCCTTGAGAACTGAGTGGAGACTACAAGAGACTGTCCTTCTGCCTCAAGGTTTACTTCGTCGCCTTTTGAGAGGTGATTCTCCTTTACCCATTTGGCTGGGAGAGAGACCATCATTGTGGCTGCGCCCTGTTTGACGATTTTTCGCTTTACCATGGGTTTTCTGAGTTTCGGTCATTTATAAACTTTTCTTTAATATATATAGATTTATACTAATATATATAGTTTAATAACAAAGTTTAAACCTTTCTTAGATGTGTCATTCTCAAGTAAATACAAACTAAACTTGAAAATGGCAAACAAACCAAGACAAGACAGGGTAAGGGAAATCGCCAAGCAGATGGAGCGTGGCAAGATTAACCCATTGGAAGCAAGCGCGTTCATAGACGCTGCCTTAGAAGGAATCACGAAGACTGTTTGGAATCCGGGATACGGGAAGTTCAAGGTCTACAACGAGCATTTGCGTGATGAAGCGAGTGCAGGCATTCCTACTGAAGGCAGGGACGCAAAACTTCTTGCTGAGCTAGCTGCGCTTTGCTACTTCAGGGCACAGCAGAACGGAAGCAGGACTCCTGGAGAGGTTCACGTTGCGCATGGCGTAAGTTCCAAGCACTACAAGCCGGGATTTGATGTATTCTTAGCGCAGACCCTTGCGAAATACCAAGCTGCGCAGAGGAGCGCATAAAATGGTAAAAATAGCTACGGGTGCGGCCAGTCCCAATGGGAGAGATGACTTCTGGAAGGATTATTTCATGAAACTTTGGAATTCCAAGAGACAGAGTGGAGATCCCAGAGGTTATTCAATGCGAAGTTCAAAGTCCGAAAAGCTGGAAGGGAAATTGGTATATGCATACGCTTTCAGCGCTGTAAACTACTATCCTAAACCGGGGATAAAAGACTACGAGAAGAAGGAACTTGGTTTGGAATTGGATTATGGATTGAATTCCAGCAAATGGGATTATGATAAATCCAGGAGATACGGATAGATGGCAAAGCAAGCAAATGTTTTTGACAAGTATGCGAGGCTTCCCAGGGTTGGATTATTTGCAACCATATGTGAAGTTGCGACTGGCAGAGAGTATATGGGACTTCTTGAAATTGATTCGAGCGCTGTTCTGAAATATGAACTTGGGTTTGATGAAGATTTCAGGAAATTCCTGGATATTGCTGCAACGAAGCCGCTTGAGGTGCTGAAGAGGACGGATTTCATATTAATGGACAGGGAAACTTCAAAGGAAGTTGAAGTTGAGGATTATTCTTTGGTTGAGTTGGAGTCTACAAGCATCGGGGGAGCAAAAGCTATTCTTGAAGGAAATTATGTTGAATATAATGGAATGAAAATGGGTTCATGCCGGACGAAAATTCATTTGACAGAGTCTATTGAGAGGATATTGAGAGAGCATGAAAAGAGGGCTGCTAATGCCCTGGGGGTTAAAGATGAGTGACACTATACCGATGACACCTCGGGAGCAGAGGGCTGGGGGAGGGGCCCGTCGTCGCCACCTCGCCAGGCTCGGCCAGGGCAGCTGCACCCGACGGCGCGGAGGCTGCGGCGCTGGGAGGTGCCGAGGGCGCCACTGATGCGAGCTGCGGCTGGGGCTGACCGCTGGCAGCGGGGGAGGGCACCATCGAGGCTCCCTGGTCCCGCGTCCCTGCCGAGCCCGCCCTGGCCGACTCCGGCATCCCGGCCGAGCCGGCGACGATCGACGGGAAGGACGCGGCAGCCGGGCGTGCCACTGACGAGCGCACGGGCGAGGCACTGCCGATCGACGAAGCGGGAGTCGCTGACGCAGCTGGCGGGCTGGCTTCGGCGCTCGGTCGCG
>JALOQH010000020.1 GCA_025453475.1 archaeon
AGGAGAGAGTGCGGGGAATTCCGGGTTGTCCGCGATGGGGAGAGGATTCTTGCTCTGGAAACCGAAAGGCATATCTTTACTCTTGACAATACCTTTTCATTTGGAGGATGGATGCTCGCAAGAGGGCTGGAATACGATGCGCAACGAGAAACCAGGAAGGAGAAATATTTAAAAGAGCAGAGAAAGAGGCAAGTTCAAGATGACACTCGAACAAAGAGCAAAAAATAGCACAGCTGGAAAGACAGAGGAAGAAGTGTCAAAGGAGTATCTTGCAAGGGTTTTTAGCGGCAAGGTCAAGCATCCTTCGCAGCCGCTTGTGCACCATGCTGTCTCGGATGTTGCGGGGGCATTATTGCGCGATGCAAACATGCACCGGATACATAGAAGCATGGATTTCAATTATGTGGTTGCCTTATGCAAGTTCTATGATTACCCAGTTAATCCAGGGACTGTCAAAAGCGAAGAGTTTGTTGAATACTGGACAAGACACAAGGATAATTTTACAGACAGCATGGTGAAAAAACTTGTACCCAAGGCCCTGGGGCTTGGCGAGAGAGAGTAATTTTCTTAATTCTTGAATAACAAACAAGAAATGCTATTTTCCCGTCGATAAAGGAAAGGTTTAAATATGCCGTCGATTAAAAGTAGTTAACAAATTTTAAACTAAAAGGAGGTGTTTAATGGGAACAATACTTGTAAAAAACGCTGTAACAAGAAAACCAGGTTATCTTTACTATGTTGACGGAAAGGGAAACGTATGTGAAGCTAAAATGGCAAGAGGCGGAAGAAAGAAGAAGAAGTAAAATTCTCTTTTTTATCGCATCGCAGCGCTTTTTAATTTAATTTTCATAGTTAATGGGCGTAAGGGTTGCCCATTAATCTCTTTTTTTCTATAACTTTATAAATCATTTTTAATGTTTATTTGCATGATCGTTGGAGTTGAATGCACGGCACATACTTTTGGCATCGGCATTGTTGATAAAGGTAAGATTCTTGCAAATGTCAAAGACATGTACTCTCCTGCATCTGGAGGCATTGTGCCAATGGATTCTGCGAAGCATCATAAAAATGTTTCTGAGAAGCTCTGGAATGAAGCGCTTGAAAAATCTGGAATTTCCGAGAAGGATATTGATGCAATTGCCCTTTCCAATGCGCCAGGATTATCTCCTTGCTTAATTGCTGGATTGCATTTTGCGAAAGAAAAAGCCGCTGAGCTTGGGGTGCCGATTGTCCCTGTAAATCATTGCATTGCGCATCTTGAAATTGGGAGAAGTGTTGGAGCGCATGACCCGGTTTTGCTTTATGCATCCGGTGCAAACACGCAGATTATTGCATTTGCGGCTGGAAAATACAGGATTTTTGGAGAGACTCTGGACATCGGCGTAGGAAATTTCATTGACAAAGTTGCAAGACATTTTGGAATGCCTTTTCCGGGAGGACCCAAGCTGGAAGTTGCGGCGAAAACTGGAAAATATATTGAACTGCCTTATTCGATAAAGGGGATGGATGTTTCTTTTTCAGGAATGCAGACAAAATTACAGCAGTTATTTGACAAGGGCGCAAAAGTGGAAGATTTGGCTTTCTCTCTTCAGGAAACAGCTTTTCCAATGCTTGTAGAAGCTGCAGAAAGAGCGCTTGCGCACACTGGCAAGAAAGAGCTTGTGCTTGGCGGCGGCGTAGCATGCAATTCAAGACTTCAGGAAATGTGCAGAATAATGTGCCAGGAACGCGGAGCCAAGTTCTTCTGCCCGGAAAGAAGTTTATTGGTTGATAACGCTGCCATGATTGCATATACAGGGGAGATAATGTTTAATTCTGGAATAAAAGAGAATGCGAAAAATGTTGACATAAAACCTCGAGAAAGAACTGATGAAGTGAATGTTATCTGGAGATAATTATCTCTCGTGAACTTCGTCTGTGACTAACTGAGCGACTTTAACGCCGAAGAATGTTCCGCTGTAATATGCTCTTGCAAAATCCTCTGCGTCTTTTTGATTATTAAAACCATAGTGGGTGCCATATGATGCAGACGGGCTCAAGTCCATATCAGAACCAAGCACAATAAACGCCCCCTTTGATTGCTGACGCAAGAAACCATGCTCTTTTAAAAATCTGAGAACTTCGTCATTGAGGTCTTCGTACAATCTCCCATTGGACAATTTCGTGCCATTCATCGCGCCCCAATCAACAGAAACAATTTTGCCTTTTTCCAATTTTATGATGTCTTCGAGCCTTGGATGTGTTGTTTGTTTAGGCATTATGGGCGGAAAAATCCTAGATTTATAAGAATTTGTATAGAATTGCGAGAGTGAAAATATACAAAAAGGTTTATAAAGCACGTTTTTTAACCAATAATAACCGATGAGGTAAAATTAAACGTTACGGAGGCCATAATGGACTTCTATAACATCATTGAAACAGCAAGAAAAACAGGAAAAATCGACAAAGGAACCAACGAGGTAACAAAAGCCATAGAGTTAGGTGTGGCTAAGCTTGTTGTTTATGCAAAAGATGTAGAACCAAAAGAGATTGTTGCTCACCTTGCTGTAATCGCAAAAGACAAGGGCATACCTTGCGCTGAAGTTGATTCTAAGCAGAAGCTGGGAATCGCTGCAGGCATCGGAGTCAACGCATCTGCTGTTGCAGTAATCCACGGCGGAGAAGCTGACAAAGAAATCGCTCAAATTAAAAAACAGGCTTCTAAATAACTACAATGGGCGGCGGCAAACAACAAAGACCGAAAGAACAGGGTTCTGAGAATAGCGCAACAACATCAAGGGGAAGATTGTCAAATGAGCCTCCAGTGAATGCGCAGATTCTTGAAGCTGTTGGAAGAACAGGCGGAAGAGGAGAAGTCACCCAGGTAATATGCAGAGTTCTTGCAGGAAAGAATGAAGGAAAGGAAATGAGAAGAAATGTAAAGGGCCCTGTGAAGATTGGAGATTTGATTACAATGAGAGAGACAGAGATTGAAGCAAGAAGAATCAGGGAAAACAGAAGAATAAGAACAACTTAAGGAAATAAGATGACAAAATGCGTATTTTGCGGAAGAGAAGAAAGCCCGTTCAGGGGTGTTCACTTAATCACAAATGTCGGTTCTGTTGATTTCTACTGCTCCGGAAAGTGCAGGAAGAATGCATTGAATCTTGGAAGAGACAAGAGAAGACTGAAATGGACAGCAGCGTTTGCAGAAAGCAGGGAAAAAGCAGCCCTGGCAGAGAAGAGAAACAAAGAAAATGAGGCTGCAAGAGCTGTAGAAAATGCAGCAAAAAAAGAAACAAAGCAAAAAGCAAAGAAATAACTGAATTTGCTGTCAAATCTTTTTGAAATTCTAAAAACTGATTTTATCGTCGATAAAACTGAAATCTTGTGAAAAAAGAGGGGAAAGGTTTATAAAGAAAGTCTGATTTTTTAGATTAAGAAAGTTGAAAAACTTGGTGCGAAATGGTAACAAAATCAGCAGAAGAAAAAGCAAAGTACAGCGCAGAGAGCATTAAGGTCCTGGAGGGACTTGAAGGCGTAAGGCACCGCCCTGCAATGTACATCGGTTCTACAGGCAAGCCCGGACTGCATCATCTTGTCTATGAAGTTGTTGATAACGCGGTTGATGAGGCGATGGCTGGGTTCTGCGATGTAATTTATGTGACAATAAACAAGAACGGAAGCGTTACTGTTGTTGATAACGGGAGAGGAATACCTGTTGACCCTCATCCGATTTACAAAAAACCTGCTTTGGAGATAGTTGTAACGAAATTGCATGCTGGCGGAAAGTTCGAGAAAGGAAGCTACAAGGTTTCCGGAGGATTGCACGGGGTAGGTATCTCGGTTGTTGCTGCGCTTTCAAAGCTCATGAAGGTCAGAGTTAAAAGGGGCAGCAAGATTTACCAGCAGGAATACAAAATAGGCAAGCCTCAGGCAGACGTAAAAGTTGTCGGCAGCTGCGACAAGGATGATACTGGCACAGAAGTCACTTTCTTCCCTGATGAGAAGATATTTTCAACAACACAATTTGATTTTTCCACCCTGCAGGTGAGATTAAGAGAGGTTGCTTTCCTCAACAAGGGGGTAAAAATCATTCTTGAGGAGGAGGACAGCAAGAAAAAAGAGACATTCCACTATGAAGGCGGATTAATCGAGTTCATAAAATGGGTAAACAAGTCAAAGGAAGCAATTCACAAGCCTGTTTATTACATAAAAGAGCAGGCAGGAGTTGTTGTTGAATGCTCTGTACAGTATAACAGCGGATATCAGGAGAATGTTCTAAGTTTTGTAAACACAATTAATACTGTTGAAGGCGGAACGCATGTCGCAGGATTCAGAACAGCATTGACGAGAGCAATAAATGACTACGGACTCAAGAACAAGATGATGAAGGAGAACCTCTCCGGGGATGATGTTCGTGAGGGATTGACTGCAATCATCTCCACAAAGGTGCCTGAGCCTCAGTTTGAAGGGCAGACAAAGACAAAGCTTGGAAATTCAGAGATAAAGGGAATAGTTGACAGCACCACAATGGCTGCTCTCACTGAGTTCTTTGAGGAGAATCCTGCTGTTGCGAAGGCTATTGTCAACAAGGCGCTGGAGACGCAGAGAGCAAGAAATGCTGCAAAGAAAGCGAAAGAACTTGTAAGAAGAAAGAGCGCTTTTGGATTTGCAGGCTTGCCGGGAAAGCTTGCTGACTGCTCGAGAAGCAAGGCAGAAGAGACAGAATTATATCTTGTTGAGGGAGATTCAGCCGGCGGTTCGGCAAAACAGGCAAGAAACAAGGAATTCCAGGCAATTCTTCCATTGAAGGGTAAAATCCTGAATGTTGAAAAAGCAAATCCTGTCAAAGTATTCTCGAATGAGGAGATTTCAAACCTTATAACTGCTGTTGGAACAGGAATATCTGACCAGTTTAATGTCGAGAACTTGAGATACTCCAAGGTAATAATCATGACTGATGCAGACGTTGACGGCGCGCACATTCGCACGTTACTCTTAACTTTCTTCTTCAGGTTCATGCCAAAGCTGATTGAGAATGGCAATCTGTATATTGCGGTCTCTCCGCTTTACAGAATCAGGAAGAGAGGAGACCATTATGTTTATTCAGATGATGAGCTGAAGGATGTGATTAAGCAGATGGGCGGGAATGTTGATGTGCAGAGATTCAAGGGACTTGGGGAGATGAATCCTGAGCAATTGTGGGAGACAACAATGAAACCAAGCACAAGACTGTTGAAAAAAGTTACAATTGAAGATGCTGCAATTGCAGACGAGGTGTTTTCAAAACTAATGGGAGAGGATGTTGAAGAGAGAAGAAAATTCATAGCGGAGAGAGCTCACGAAGCTCAGATTGATATTTAAAATGGTAGTTATATGTCCGGAGTGCAAAAGCGATAACAGCGATTTGGTAGCTGGAGGCATATTCGGGGGAGCAAGGAGATGCAGGGAGTGCGGATATGAAGGAATATTCCCGGAGGTTGCGCCAAAGAGCGATAAGGCAGGCAATGAAGAGGAAATTCTCAAGGATATAAAGGAGGCTGTAAACTAATGACAAAACCAAGATTTTGTCTGAGGACAAAATGACACCGAATAAAACAGAAGAGGAAAAACTGAAGCAGGAAGAGAAGGCCGACAAGAAGGCAGCTGAAGGCGAGGAAAAGAGAAGGGAAAAGAACATGATTGAGAAGGGCGTTGAAGGCGTTGAGATAACTGATGAGATGGAGCAGGCATTCATAGACTATGCAATGTCTGTTATAGTTGACAGAGCGCTTCCATTTATTGAAGATGGATTAAAGCCGGTTCACAGGAGAATTCTTTATGCAATGCATATTCTCGGGCTTGACCCATCAAAGCCGACAATGAAATCTGCAAGAATTGTCGGAGAAACCATGGGTAAGTTCCATCCTCACGGCGATTTGGCTATTTATGACTCAATGGTCAGAATGGCGCAGGATTTCTCATTAAGATATCCTCTTGTTCATGGGCAGGGCAACTTCGGAAGCATGGATGGAGATTCTCCTGCTGCATCAAGGTATACAGAAGCAAAGCTCAGCAAGATTTCCGGAGAAATGCTCGGGGATATTGAGAAAGAAACAGTAAAGATGAATCCTAATTTTGACAACTCTTTGAAAGAACCGGATACTTTGCCTGCAAAGCTCCCTAATCTGCTTATTAACGGCGCAACAGGAATCGCAGTTGGAATGGCTACAAACATACCTCCACATAATTTAACTGAAGTCTGCGAGGCAATTACTGCTTTCATAAATAAGCCAAACATAACAATTGACGAGCTCTGCGAAATAGTCCGAGCTCCTGACTTCCCTACCGGGGGAATTGTAATGGGCTCTGGCATAAAAGACATGTACAAGAACGGAAAAGGAAAGCTGATTGTGCGCTCCAGAATCTCTGAGGAAGATCATAAAGGCAAGCCAACGATTGTAATAACAGAACTCCCATATCAGGTGAATAAGGCAGATTTGGTTAAAGATATTGCAAAATTAGCTTCTGAGAAAAAGTTCCCGGATATCTGGGACATCAGAGATGAGTCTGCAAAGGGCAAGGTAAGAATAGTTATTGAATTAAGAAAGGGCGTTGATCCAAAGTATACCCTGAATAAGCTGTATAAATTAACAAATGTTCAGCAGAACTTTGATGCAAACATGCTTGCGCTGGTTGACAAGAAACCACGAGTGTTAACGCTGAAGGACTTTATCTCGGAATATGTCAAATACAGGCAGATGATTGTAAGAAAGAGAAGCAAGTTTGATTTAATGAAAGCTGAGGAGAGGATGGAGATTGTTTCCGGGTTGTTGATTGCGCTGAGAGAGATTGACAAAGTTGTTGAATATATCAAGAAATCAGATAATGCGACTGCTGCTCATGAAGGTTTGATGAAGAAATTTGGGCTTACAACGAGACAAGCTAAAGCTGTTCTTGAGATAAGGCTTCAGCAGTTGACTCATCTTGAAGCTACAAAACTGAAGGATGAGGAAAAGGGATTGAAGGAGACAATAGCCGAACTGAAGAAGATTCTTGGGGATGAGCAGGAAATTCTTAAGATAATCAAGAAAGAAGTCTCTGAGATAAAGACAAAGTACGGCGATGAGAGAAGAACAAAGGTTGTGAAGAATGTTGAAGAAATATCCGAAGAGGACATTATTGAGAAGAAAGATGTTGTTGTAATGATGACTGAGGGCGGATACATAAAGAGAGTTGATGTGAAGGCTTACAAAGAGCAGAAGAGGGGCGGAGCAGGTGTCTCTGGCGGAGAGTTGAAGGAAGAAGACATTGTAAAGAAGATGATTGTCTGCTCAACACATGATTATCTGCTGTTCTTTACCTCCCGCGGACGTGTGTACTGGCTTAAGGCGAATGATGTGCCTGCTGCTGAAAGGCAGAGCAAAGGAAAAGCTGTTGTTAATATGCTTAGCCTGAGGGACGAGACTGTGGCGAATGTAATGGCTGTAAAGAACTTTGATGTCGGATACCTTATGTTTGTGACAAAGCTCGGGATGGTAAAGAAGCTTCCATTGAAATTAGTATCAAAGCCAAGAAGCACCGGCGTAAGAGTTGTTAACTTGCCTGCAGATAATTCTGACCTGCTTATCAATGTTGAGATGATTGAAGACAAACAGGAAGCCCTGATAATCACAAAGAAAGGATATGCAATCAGGTTTAATTCAGATGAAGTGCGCCCGATGAGCAGAGCAAGCTACGGAGTCAAGGGCGCTGAGCTAAGAAGCGGGGATGAGGTTGTGTCGCTTGAAGGTCTTCCGTTGAAAGATGGAAAAGTGACAATACTTACTGTGAGCGCAAAAGGATTCGGGAAGCGTTCAATGCTTGAGGATTACAGAAAAACAGGAAGAGGCGCAAAGGGAGTGATTTCACTGGACGCGGGGGAGAGAACAGGGCAGGTTATCGGAGCATTGTCTGTTTAGGACAAGGATTCGATATTTGTAACAACAACAAAGGGAATGGTTATCCGCGTCAAGGTAAAAGACATAAGGGTAATGAGCAGAGCCACGCAGGGAGTTCATATTGTCAAGCTGAAAGAAGGTGACAAGGTTGCAGATGTTGTTAAAGTGACGAGAGAAGATGAAATCCCGGATGTTCCTGCATCAGATTCTGAAAACGGGCAGACGAAGCTGAAATAAGATTTCAGCTTTCGGAAAATAATTTATAGTTCTCGTTCTATCAAATTTAATGCCTGAATTAAGTTTTAATGAAATCGAGAGAAACAGGGAAATAGCGAGGGGAATAGAAACTTACAGAAGGCAGGATATTGTGCAAAGGGAAAAGAAGGAAGAGGAGAAGTTCATTTCTGAGAGAGCTGACATAAAAAGGGTTGTTTTGGAATTGCAAAGAAGGCATTATTCGAGATATCTGGAGAATGAGAAGCCGAAGATTGAAGTTATTGCGTGATTAGAGCTTGCTTTCAATTACTCTCTCAAAAACAGAGTAAGGCTGGGCTCCTGATACTAATTCTCCATTTATGAAAAATGCAGGGGTGCCGGTTACACCTTTTGCAGAGCCTTCTTCTGTCTCTTTCTTCAATTGAGCCGCGTATTTCTGGGAAGCAAGATAGGCGTCAAGCTCTTCTGCATCTGCTCCAATAGACACTGCAAGCTCTTTCATTTTTGCAGTATTGCTCAAATCATTTGGAGAGGCAAAGGCTTTTTCTGCGAATTCCCAGAAGAGCTCGGGTTTCTGCTCCTTAACGCC
>JALOQH010000021.1 GCA_025453475.1 archaeon
CTTCTCCAGCAGTCAGATGCAGCAGGTTTGACAGAGAAGTCAAAGGGCAAGAAAGCAGGAAGACAGCTCACGCTAAAGGGAAGGCAATTCATGGAGGCACTGGCAAAGTAAAATGGTTGGCGGAAAGAGATACCAAAAGAAAATAAAGCTTGGAGTGGCAAACAAGCACACAAAGTGGGCGCCATTCTGGGCTGTTCTTAGAAAGTCCGGAAAAGGAAAGCGCGTTCATCCTTCAGAGCTTACAAAGCACAGAAGACACTGGAGACAGACAAGACTCAAAATCAAGCCAAGAAGAAGCCATAGGCACCATCTTGGATAATAACTGAAAATGGCAGAAAAAAATCTAGTAAGAGAATATGTGGTTCCTCTTAGACGCGAGTTCCTGAAGGTTCCGCAGTACAGAAGAGCTGGAAAAGCAGCCCGAGCATTAAAGATATTCATAGCAAAGCACATGAAAGTTCCAGAGCGTGACGTGGAAAAAGTAAAACTTGATGTTTATTTGAATAATGAAATCTGGGCAAGAGGCATAAAAAACCCTCCTTCCAAGATAAAGGTAAGGGCAACAAAAGAGGGAGACATAGTAAAAGTCGAGCTTGTTGAACTGCCCGCATATCTTAAATTCCTTAAGGCAAAGCATGAGAGAAGGCACAAAGCAGAAGAGAAGAAGCCGGAATCAAAGTTGGAAAAGACTGCCGAGGAAGCAAAAGAGGAAAAAACAGAAGAGCAGAAGAAAGATGAATCAGAGAAAGAGAAAGCAGGCGAAGTAGAAAAGTTAAAGGAAGCAAAGAAGGATAAGCATGTCCAGAAGCACACCGGAAAAGACAAAAACGTCGAAATCCGCAGGCGTTCCATGGATAGACACTAATTAAATAATTTCTAATTTCAATCTTATGGTAAGAATAAACCTAATTCGTCCAAGATATCTGACAGACCAGCACCTGATTGCAGAGTACAACGAAATCTTAATGTTTCTGGGATATGTCAGGAAAAATCCTGTTTCAGGTCTGGAGAATATCCCTCAGAGGTATAAATTGGGCAAGGGGCATATCCTCTTCTTCAAGAATAAGCTGATTTACATAAAAAAGAGATTCAGCGCGCTGGCGGGAGAAATGCGGCTTCGGGGATTTAAAACAAACAGGCTGGCAGATATAAGCAAGCTCTCAAAACACCTCAAGAATGACTGGTTACCTGATGAAAAAGACATTGGGATAATCCGGAAGAGGATAATAGAAAAGATAAAATTAAAACCTCATTTTTACAGGTATTATGGGGAGACAAAGCCAATGAATTACCTAATCCGGCTGATAAAATATGCTTGAATCGCTAAAGAAAGAATTTCTAAATCTTAAAAACCAGGAAAAAGCCAGGATTCTTCAGGGATTCTTTAAGACAGGAAAAGGAGAATACGGAGAAGGTGATATCTTTCTGGGAATAGTTGTTCCGAAACAGCGCGCCCTTGTAAAGAAATACTGGAATTTATTGGATTTGGGGGATATCCAGGAATTGTTAAACAGCAGTATTCATGAGCATCGCCTTACAGCTTTGTTGATGCTTGTAAAACAATACGAAAAAGCAAGCGGAAAAAAGAAATCAGCGATTTTCAATTTTTATCTTCTGAACACAAGAAACATAAATAATTGGGATTTAGTCGACTTATCTGCTCCAAATATCGTGGGGAGTCATCTTCTTGATAAAGACAGAAAAATCCTTTACAATCTTGCAAATTCCAGCCACCTCTGGGAAAAACGGATTTCCATTCTTGCAACATCTGCATTCATAAGAAACAAAGATTTCGAAGATACCATAAAGATTTCAGAGATTCTCCTGAAAGACAAGCACGATTTGATTCACAAAGCAGTTGGCTGGATGTTAAGGGAAATCGGCAAAAGAAACCTTCAAGTCCTTGAGACTTTTCTGAAAAAGCACCATAAAACCATGCCCCGCACAATGCTCAGATACGCAATAGAAAAACTGCCGGAGAAAACTAGAAAAGCCTATCTTGACGGGACAGCCTAAACACCTCTTTGCATGTTGCTATATCTCCCTCATTCAACGAAGGCTCAAGCCCTGCCAAATCTTCTTCACTTACCCATTTCAGTTCGTGCATCTCTTCTTTATTGGGATTCACTTTCTCCCCCTCTTTCAATTTACACAAGAAGAATAAGCAATAATGGCTATGCCCCTCCACTATCAGATGAACATTTTGGTAAAATGGCGTAGCCCATTGTTTTTGATTGCCTCTTCTCTCTGCCGGATAATGGAGGAACTCTATTTCAGCCCCGATTTCTTCCCTTGCCTCTCTTCTTAATGCCTCGTCAGGAGTCTCGTCCTTTTCTATATGGCCCCCAAAAGGCAGCCATTTGTTCAGTTTTTTGTGGTGTATAAGAAGGATTTTATCTCCTTCTATAAGATATCCTGCAACAACAATATCCAACTTTTCTCCTCTGCTCATCTCTCTTTAAGGAAATGAGAATATTTAAGAATTGGCAAACTGCAGACTATATATGGGAATAGATATAAAAAAAATCCAGAAAACCAAGCCAATCTCCGAGTTGCTGGAATTTTCAATAATAAACCTTGATAAGCCAACAGGTCCGACAAGCTTTTCAGTCTCTCACTATGTAAAGAAAGCCCTTAATCTGAGAAAAACCTCCCACCTCGGAACACTTGACCCGATTGTAACTGGTGTTCTGCCTGTAGCGCTCAATAGGGCTTGTCGTCTAAACGATTATCTGATGCATCGTGATAAGACTTATGTTGGAATAATGCGCCTTCACAAAGAGGTCTCAGATGAAGTTCTAAAAAAAGAGATTAAATCATTCATAGGCACAATAAAACAGCTCCCGCCTCTCCGCTCCCGCGTTAAAAGAGCTGTGAGGGAGAGGGAAATCAAGAGATTTGAGATTTTGGAGAGAGACGGCAAGGACGTTTTGTTCCTTTCAGAAGTTCAGGCAGGCACATACATAAGAAAGCTCTGCGACGACCTGGGTAAAAAAATCGGCGGAGCCCATATGCTTGAGCTAAGAAGAACAAAAGCAGGCATCTTTGACGAAAAGGATATTGTAAATCTCTACGATTTTGAGAAAGCAGTCGAAGAATATGCAAATGGGAATGAAAAACCTCTTAGAAATATTCTGATTCCGGGAGAAATTGTCTCGCAGGTTCTTCCTGTTGTTCAAATAAGAAAGGATGTGATAAAAAAGGTTTATACCGGCTCCCCGGTTTTCAGCAGTTTCGTAGAAAACCCCGAAATTAAAGAAAATCTCGCCGAAAATGATAAAATTGCCGTCTTTTCAGAAGATAAATTCATTGGCTGCTACAAATTTATCGGAAAGGGCGATTTGTTCGCCCGTCCGGAGTTTGTTCTCAACTAACTCCCCTCGTTCCTCGGAGTTTGTTCTCAACTAGATTTTCCGTTTCCAAGAAGTCTGTGCTTTATCCACTTCTCAAACATTACAATAATGACAACAGCCGCAACAACAAGAGTTATGGCAAGCCTCAGATTATCCATTATATTATAAACCCACCAGAACCCTCTTCCTGCAAGCCACCCTATTGGAATCAAAAACACAAGCCATAATCCGCTTGAAATCATGTCATGCTCAATGAATTTGAGATATCCTATTTTCTTGGAATGCGCAAGATATGCAATTGTAACAACCCTTGTCCCATAGATAAACTTTGAGAGCAGCAGCATTATCAAATCATTGTGCCTGCTTATCTTGTATATTCTTTTCTCAAGCTTTAGATAAGTTCCATGAAATGGCTTCCAGATTGGCAGTTTATCCATTAATTTTGTTGTCGAAAGCAGATACCAGAGCGAATCTGCAGCAAATGTAGCTGCAAACGCAATAATTGCAACTGTCCAGATTGAGAGGTAGCCCTGGGCAGAAAGGAATGAGATTGCCAGAACAGAAATGTCTCCCCACAGCATAATGGCAATAAAACTAATCAGATAGGCATTTGTCACAACCAAGGGTTTTAGCCAAGTTGCAATGCTGATAATGTCTGCCATCTGTCAATAAGCTAATCGCGATTTTTAACTCTTATGTTAAACTTAAAAACATATGGAATTTGATATAACCATGAGAGAATTCATCTATTATTCAAGAACAGCCCCCACAGCAGGAAGTTATGTTGGCAGTGACTTGCAGGAATCCGGAAGAATAGATATAGCGGTGCATACAGTAATCGCCACTTTCTTCTTAAGCCATAAGCTCAGGACAGACGCAAAATTGCACCTTTTGTTTGCAGGACCGCCAACACCGCCGAGGCATTTGGAATTAAAGCCTGTTACAGAAGGTGAAACCGGCGTTGACAAAATCTACCTTGCAAAGAAAGATGTCTCTTCTGTTCTGAAAAAGATGCTCTATAAATACCGCGAAGGGGAGAAAAGGGAAGTTTTTCCGGGATTTTGGATAGAAAAGAAAGGTTTTTTGGATGTTATCCGGGAATTGTCAGAACAAGGCAGAAACATCTATGTCCTGGATGCAGGCGGGGAAGACATCCGCACAGCAGAGATTAAGGAAAACCCAATTTTTATCCTAGGAGACCATAAAGGCTTGCCTGCCAAGGAGCTGAAACGCCTGAAATCCCTCTGCACACCTGTCTCAATAGGAAAAAGAGTCTATTTTGCTTCGCAGACAATTGCTGTTGTCAACAACGAAATTGACAGAAGGGAAGATTCAGGCAAACTCTGAGCAACTTAAGTGATTATAATGCACAATAATAATGATTAAAAAGCTCAAATTTTCTATAAATCCATGGCAAAGGGGATTTCAATCAAATTTCGCTCATATCCTGAGACACTCTCTTCACTTCTGAAGGTGATTAATCTTGAGAAAGAGCTGAAAAAGCACAGCAAGATAGTGCTGAAGCCATATCTGGCTCTCTCAGCAGACAAGGCTCCGATTGGCACATCAATCGAGTTTGTGGAGGAGGTTCTTAAATTCTGCCTGAGAAACAAGAATCCTGTCGCAGAGGTCTTTATAGCAGAAGGAGTTGACGGCGGAGAAACCATGGAGCTATTCGAAGCGCTCGGCTATACAAAACTCGCTGAAAAATACTCTGTTGGTCTTCTTGATTTGAACAATGCAGAGACAGAGACAATAGAATTTGCAAATTTCCTGAAGTTCAGCGAGATAAAATACCCCCGCGTTCTCAAGGAGAGCTTTGTTATCTCGCTTCCGAAGCTTATGCAGAACGATGACTTTGCAATGCTCGCCTCGCTCTCAAACATGCTCGGCGCATTCCCTGCAAAGCACTACACTGGATGGTTTGCGAAGAATAAATCAAAGATAAGAAAGTGGCCTCTCAAGTATTCTATTCACGATATCACCCAGTGCAAGAGCCCTGATTTCGCAATAATCGATGCGTCAGAGAAAGGAGCAATCCTTGCAGGGCTCCCATTGGACATGGATAAGCAGGCAGCAAAGCTTATTGGAATGGAATGGAAGAATGTCGGTTATCTGAGGCTTGCAGAAGAATATCCTGCAAAGCCGCTTGAGCGCCCAGCAGACAAAATCGTTCCCGCAGAGCAGCCTGCAGCTGCATAGCAAGGTATATTAATTTTAAATATCTCCCATAATCATGAAAAAAGCAAAGAGGCTCTATATCTCAGGTTCTCTCCAGACATTTGTGTTCAAAAGATTTGTAAAAGACCATGCAGACAAGAAAGAAGTGAAGGGATTTATCAGAACCCTGCCTGACAGCAAGACAGAAGTTTTTCTTGAGGGCGAGTCAGAGAATGTTGATGCCCTGATTGCCATTTGCAAGCGCGGATGGTCAAGAAACTCCGCAATCAAGAGCATTGAAGAGCGTGATGAGAGATTGCAGGACTTCAAGGAATTCAAGGTTCTAAACATCTGATTTCGTTTATTGCCTCTATAGGGCTCCTAAAACTATTTAAAGGGGGTTTTACTTTTCGGGCTATGTCCAGACAGGATGAAATAGTGGGCGAGAGGCTAAGAAAAATAAAAGAACTGCGTGCGCAGGGAATCAATCCTTACCCTTATTCTTACAAGCCAGAACACTCTTCTCTTGATTTGCAGGAGAAATACAAGGCAGTCAAGAGCGGCGAGAAAACAAAAGAGCAGGCAAAAATAGCTGGCAGAGTAATGACTATCCGGGATATTGGCAAGATAATTTTCGCATCTGTTCTTGACGGCTCCGGAAGAATGCAGATAGTGATGCAGGATGGAGAAACACCGGCAGAAGTAATGAAATTCTTCAAGAAATACGGGGATGAAGGCGACTTTTTCGGCTTTGAAGGTCATCTTTTCAGAACCCAGCGCGGGGAACTGTCAATTCTTGTGAAAAAAACAGAACTCCTTTCCAAATCTCTTCTTCCTCTTCCAGAGAAATGGCACGGCTTGCAGGATAAAGAAGAAAGATACAGAAAGAGATATCTTGATTTGCTCATGAATCCGGAAGTTAAGAATGTCTTCCTGCAGCGCGAGAAAATAATGGAAGCAATACGAGAATTTCTAAAATCCAGAGGGTTTAACGAAGTAGACACCCCTTACCTGCAGGCAATTTACGGAGGAGCAGAGGCTCGTCCTTTCAAGACACATCTGAATGCGCTTAACATGGAATTATTCCTTGCAATATCTCCGGAATTATATCTAAAACGCCTTATTGTCGGAGGCTTTGACAAGGTATTCTCCATTGCAAGAAATTTCCGAAACGAGGGCATAGACCGGTGGCATAATCCTGAATTTACAATGATGGAACTCTACCAGGCATATGCGGATTATAATGATATGATGGAGCTCACAGAAACGCTGTACGAGGAAGTTGCAAAGAAAGTTCTTGGAACAACCAAGGTAAAGCACGGAGAAGTCATAATCAACTTCAAAGCGCCATGGAAGAGAATGACAATGGCGGATGCAATAAAAGAATATGCAAAAATAGACGTTCTTAAGATGGATGCAAAAGATTTGCTTTATTTCGCAGAGGATAATAAGGTTGAATATAAGGACAAGAGCTGGGGCATGCTTGTTGCTGCAATTTTTGAGCATTTCTGCGAGCGCGAGTTAATACAGCCGACATTCATAACAGACCATCCAAGAGAAACAACGCCATTATGCAAGGCTCACAGGACAGATTCAAGACTGATAGAAAGATTTGAGCCATTCTGCCTTGGTGCAGAGATGGCAAACGCATATTCTGAGCTGAACGACCCGGTTCATCAGCGCGTTCTTTTGGAAGAGCAGGCAGAGAAACTCAAGAAAGGAAATGCAGAAGCGAATCCCTATGACAAGGATTTCATAAACGCAATCGAGGTAGGTATGCCCCCAACAGGGGGATTAGGCATAGGAATTGACAGGATGATGATTCAGCTTCTTGGGCAGTCAAGTGTTCGCGATGTTATCCTGTTCCCATTCATGAAGCCTGATTTTTCAAATGATGCTCTAAAAACTAAAAAGGAGGTGGAATAATGTCAGTTGATTTGATTGTAAAAAGCAAGATTAAAGAAGCTGTTCCTGATTTGCAGGTATCGAGCGATGTTCCAGAGGGTTTGAACAAGAAAGTTCTTCAGCTGTTGAAAGACGCAGCAGAAAGAACAAAAGCCAATGGAAGAAGGACTTTGCAGGCAAGGGACCTCTAAGCTCGGAGAATCAGAAAATGAAATTTAAATTTATCTTTGTGCTGATATTTCTTTCTTTTCTTGTTCCAGTCAGCGCATCAACATACAATATTGAACTAAACCAAGTAGACGGGGCTATTCTTGTTAAGCATGTAATCTCTCTTGAGAGTTTCTCGGAAATCTCAATTCCTCTTCCAGCAGATGCCTATTCCATCTCTTCAGATGCACAATATTCAATTGAAGGCGATATTCTCACAGCAGAAGCCAAAACCCTCAAGATAAGCTATCTTACAAACGACATTCTTGAAAAATCAGGCAGAGATTATTATCTGGTAACAAAGATTCCATTTCAGTTCGATTTTAACAGTGTTAACATAAAGTTAATTATGGAAGAAGGATATCACCTTGATGAAAGCAAGGCATTTCCTGTTCCATCAACCGTGGGCACAGATGGGACACAAATTTATCTTGAATGGAAACTTGGAGATGTCTCTGCAGAATCAGATGTTCCGCTTTTTGTCTCAATAAAATCCTCGCAAAAAGGCACTTCTTATTGGACAATCCTGATAATCTCATCCCTCGTAGTTATTTTTATTCTCTATTACATCTACAAGAATTATCTTGAATCAAGATTTTCAAAAAAAGAGAAAACTCCAAAGAAAAAAGCAGGGAAATCAATGAAAGCAGAGAAAACCCCGATAGAAAGCCACCTTCTTGAGTCCGAAAAAGCAGTTATCCAGATTCTAAAGCAGGCAGACCGCGGGGAATTATGGCAGAAAGAGCTCCAGTTAAAGACCGGTTTCTCAAAAGCAAAGTTAAGCAGGGTGATACGGAATCTGGAATCCCGCAATCTTGTGGATAAAGTGCCTTTTGGCAATACTAACAAGATAAGGCTGTTATAAGCCTTAATAAGGCAATTTAAGCTTGTTCTAAGATGTTCCAAACTTGTTCCATGTTGTTTCACGGATTTATTAAATAGGTATTTTACTATAGTTTAGCATGAACAAAATCAATAAAACTGAAAGGAGGTTTATATAGAAATGAAAATTTACACAATTTTAGCTTTTGCCTTTGCAATGGCACTGGTTTTTGCAATGCCGTTT
>JALOQH010000022.1 GCA_025453475.1 archaeon
GCTCAGGTATTGGTTTGCCGCGCTCATTGATTTTCTTGAGCTGAACAATATCCCCCCTTCATCAACCAGGACAATTGAATCGTTTTTTATTTCCGAGACGTTCTGAACAACATTAATCCACGATGGGAAATCCTCTTCCTTGAATCCTATTGCGTAGCAGTGTTTTGCTGTTTTTGTATGCAGATTTTCAAGAAATTTAATGCCAAATGCTGTCTTCCCGGAACCCCTTGCCCCAATGATTATTCCTATCTTGCTTTCTGCCTCAGAAACGCTTTCTAAAAACTTGGGGTAGCTGCCTCCGATTGTTTTTACCACCTTGAAGTCTTCAAACACCGGCTTCATTGATGCCCTTTTTGAGGAGATTTTTGCCTTAGCGGTTTTTTCTGCTGACCATTTTATAAATTTGTAGAATCCTCTGGCGAGGTAATAAGGTATTTTTATTATGAACCAGAGAAACTTCAAAATAAGCCAGATAAAACTGAATAAGAAATATCCTGGAAGATGCTTCTTTTTATCTTTCTTAGCTTCTGACATAGTTAGAAATGTGCTTATGTGTTTATAATTGTTTAGATTTAGATAATGATTCTCTTAAAACCGCCGGTTACATTGGTGCGTATCTGGGGATTATAAGACTTAAGAACAAGCCTGCCCTTTTTCTTCCTGAATACGAATTCCTGCGTTCTGAGGTTGTCAAATATGTAATTTCGGTAATATGTGTCATACAAATCTTCTGGGAAATTGATGCCCTTTTCGACTTTATCGAATATCAGCGTGAGAAGAGCTGCAAAGACTCCGACTATCACCTGAGTGTATGTGGCGTTTGTCCCCATAATCGCTTCATTTGGCATTGAATTGAAGTAATACACTTTCTTATCTTTATAATCCAATACTACTCCAATATTATCTGCGCCGGAGAGCACTTTCTCAGAGTTGTCTCCGTGGATTATGTCTTCTTCAACAACCCTTTTCTTCTCTTTGTAGAGTTTTGTCATTTTTTCCATGGTTTTCATATTAACTGCGTAAATAAACTTTGAAGGAATATTATATCTGTTGGCGAGAGTTATATTTTCCTCATGAAGTACGGTGAAACCGAGAGGATATTTGTCAAGCTTCATAATTGGGGAAAGAACCGGCTTCAACGGCAGTTTATTTATCAGGGCATTTGGCATCAGTCTTTTGATTTTACCCCTGCCGAGCATTATCCCTGCAGGGTCTGCTACTGTTTCAATCAGAAATTCGTTGATGCACCATGTGACTGCAGGCTCCCATTTCGGAGCTACCTTGGAAGTGTCGTATTCGAAATGGATTATTTCTTCCGGAACAGAAAATTTCTCAACGCCCTGACGAACCCAGATGTTGGCAATTCCGGGGTTCATGCCTGTGCATAAAATATTTGGCGCATTTGCAAGTTCAGATTTTCTCGCGAGCATCTCAGAAACAATAGAATAAACTGTCCTTTTTTTGCCATTCATCGCAGTGTTTATGTAGCTGACTTTTGCCTTATTCGTGGCTTCTATTATCGGTATGGAGTCTACATCTGTCAAGTCGAGGACAATGTCTACTTTATGCTTCTTGAGAATGGAGAGATAGGCTTTTTCCTCATATGGAAGATTTATTTTTCCATGGATAAATATGTAATTTAATCTTTCATGGTCTATGTATTTATTCTCGAGGAGATTTCTTCTTTTATCAAGCAAAATAAGATTATTAAACAGATTTCTATGATTCCCGAGTCTTTGCAAGAGGGCATTCGCGACGCCTCCAGAGGCGCCCAGTATCAGCAGGTTTGGTTTTTTCATCTGGTTTGTCAAATTTAAATAAAAAACAAATAAATTTTTTATGAAATATCTGTTATATCAAGAAAATATTTTCAAAAACGAAAAAATAATTTTCTTTTTCCATGAAAATATATAAGGCGTTCTAATATATAAATATTTTCCAAAAACCAAAGAAAATTATTTTATTTATTAAAGAGAACTTTTAGACTCTTAGAAATTTTTCTCTTAGGAATTTATATTTTGGATTGCAATCTTCAGCGGAGCAAGGGAATCTTTTATATCCAGAAGAATTTTTTCTTTCTTTGCCTTTAGTTTCTCGAGTTTTTTTGTTTCTTCGCTTATGCTTGAGGAAATTGCTGATTTTTCCATGTCAATGCTCCTTAATCTGCTGTCGAGGTCAGACAATCTGGATTCTGTTTCTGTAATCATCTGTGATTCGGTTTGAGTTAATCTGGATTTTAGCTCTTTTAATTCGAATATATCTGCGCTCTGAGATTCATGCACAAGCGGAATTATGCTTAAGTTTTCATCATTTTGCAGGGTGTCGACGAAATTGCGCGAATATGACTTTATGAGCTCTGCCTTTTTCGGGTCGTGATGGTAGGTTCTCGAGAGTGCTTTGAAATCTATTCTTTGTCTTAGTCTTTCCAATTCACCCCTGATTTTTGAGTGTTCTGCTCTCTGGTTTTCTTTCTTTTGCATATCCTCCTGGCAGGATTTGCTTTCTTTTATTGCAATCTTCTCTTTTTCGAGAGCTTCTTTGTCAATTTCTCTGTCTTTTATCTTTAAATTAAGTTTCGCAAGAGTTTTTTGAATATCTTCTTCGAGAGCCTCTGATTGTTTTAATTCTTCAAATGAAGACGAAAGCCTCTCAACGAATTTGGTTTCTTCGAATAGAGCCCTGTTGTTTTGCCCAATGTCACTGACGTCTTTTGCGAATTGTTTTACCGTATCCCTTGAGGCAGCCATCTCTTTCCCTATGAGTATTGTTGCTTTTTCATAAGGCATATGCGAAGCTTTTCCAAATTCATTCAGCGCAATCATTATCTTATTGAAATGCGTGACTGTGTCAGATTCTTCTATCTTGCGGATGTCTTTTATGAATTTGTTCAGGCAGGAGATATATGTGTCCCGGTTTTGCAAAACGACGACCTTCATCTTTTCATACTCCTTTCTCCGGGACAAGTCTATCTTCTCCAGAGTCTTTATTGCATTCTCTGCATCCCTGCTGAATTGCAGACTTCTCTCTTTGACCTGTTTCTTAATCTCGCTGTTTCTTTCTTTAACGCTTTTAACAAGGGAATTCACTTTATCCTGGAGTTCTTTCTGAGGAATTACTTCAATCTTCTCTTCCTTCGGCTTCTCTTCTTCCTGCAGGAATTTCTTTATTTTATCTAGGAATGACATTTGCGGGGATATAACGAATACGATTAATTTTGATTCACCTTCATCTTTGGGTTCCTCGCACCGACTGCGGACCCAAATCTTTTGGTGAACAAAATGCCCCTGCCGAGATTTGAACTCGGGTTTAGGCCGTTCTCCATTGCCATAAAAGCGCTATGAGGGCGCCGCAAAGGCAATAATTCGAATATCCTGTTCTTGAGAGAACTGAAGTGGAGGTTTCAACAACCGCACTTCGGATTCGAGAGGGCCTCGTCCTTGACCACTAGACTACGGGGGCTAGTTGTAATTAAGTGATTAAGCGGGTTTAAAAGAATTTGGTTTTATATTTTCCAGACGCCTTCTTCCTGGATAACTTCTCCGTCAAGAATTATTCTTGCTTTTTTCATGTCCTTTACAATGTCCCAGTGGATTGCAGAGTCATTTCCCCCGCCATTGTCTTTATATGCAAAGCCGAGCGCAAGATGAATTGTGCCTCCGATTTTCTCATCAAACAGCAGGTCTTTTGTGAATCTTGTAATTTTTGGGTTCATGCCTATTCCAAATTCTCCGACATAGGAGGCATTTTCGTCTGTCGCAAGCATTTCTTTAAGGAATTCTTCATTCTTGTCAGCTTTTGCCTCTATGACTTTCCCGTTTTCAAATTTTAATGATATTCCCGTAACTTCTTTGCCCAGCTTTAATGCAGGATATTCGAATTTAATCCAGCCATTCATTGATTCGCGGACAGGCGCCATAAATATCTCGCCTCCAGGCATATTTTCCTCCCCTTTATCTGCTACAGCCTTGCTTCCGTGGATTCTAAAGCGCAGGTCGACATTCTCTCCAATGAGATGAACATTCTTTCCTTTTTTGAATCTATTAAGGATTTTGTCAATTTTCTTGCCTAATTTCTTCCAATCCTGCAGGCATGCTGAGAAAACAAAATCTTCATATTCTGTAAGGGACATTTCTGCTTCCTGCGCATACGCCGGGCATGGAAATCCCACTGTGCATCTTCTTATTTTGTCTTTTTCGTTGACAATGTAATCTGAAATTGGCTTGACAATCTTCTGCCTGGCTGTTATCTTCTTTGGGTCGCAGTTTGTGAGCTCTTTTGGGTTTGAATCGGTGTTTATGCCGATGTACTTCTGGGAATTCTTTACAGTATAATCAAATACCTCGGGGAACTTCTCAACCTGGTGCTTTTTTGCATGCTTGTAGAAGAAATGGCTTATTCCTGGAAAATGAACTCTTAAGACCGGATGCGCTCCCTTCAGAATAATCTCTTTATACAGCGTAATAATGAATTCCTGCGCTTCAACTCCTCCTGAAATCACCACGTTCTCATTCGGTTTAACGTCCAGAGAATGGGTTACAAGCAGTTTTGCAAGAGCCCTTGTTCTTAAGTCTATTGGCATGAATCTGCTGATAAATGCGGGTTTAAAAGAATTTATGTGATTATCTTTTGAGTTCTTCGCCGTTTGGCATGATTATTGTCGAGGGAGTTCCCGCGAGCGTGCCCCCGTCAAGCGCAATATCAACGCTTTCGAGGATTTCTGTTTTTATCTCGAAGAATGATGACGCTGGTTTTTCCCCGCTCAAATTTACTGAGGTGGTTATGAATGGAACTCCTGCTTTTGCAACGAGCTTCGTGAAGTCATTGTCCGGAATTCTAATTCCGAGAGTGTCTGACTGGGAGACATTGTAAAGGAAGGTCTTGTCTTTTTTCCACAAGACGAGAGTGTAGGGTCCCGGAAGATATTTGTCAATGTCAACTTTGTCTGTTATCAAATTCTCTTTTATCCATTCTTTCGATGGGGCGATAACTGAGAGGGGTTTTTCTTTTTCCCTTGCTTTTATGAGCTTTATTCTTGCAACAGAAGATTCATTCAGGGCGTTGCACCCTATTCCGTAAACAGTGTCTGTCGGGTATATAATCACCTTGCCTGATTTTATCATCTCTATCAATTCTTCTTCAGGGTATTCGTAGTAATCCATAAAATAAAGAGGGGGGAGAAGTTTTTAAGTTCTCCCCCTATTTGCTGGTTGTTTTTATTTACCTTTGCAGCCGCATCCGTTTGCGCCTGTGCATCCGCAGCTTGCGCCGCATCCACAGCTTCCGCCGTTTGATGCGTGCGAGCAGCTTGCGCCGCATCCGCCTCCAAGCCCGCAGGTTGGCGCGGTGGTTGCTGTCTTTGCGGGTGTATCTGCCTTTACAAAACTAACAACTCCGAGCGACGCGATGACAAGCACGCCGATAACGATGGCTGCCATTATCAATAACTTCATTTTTGTTCACCTCCATGTGAATTTAGTTAACTTTTACAAGAAATTAATTGTTATATCCGCTATGGCGAAACTGGTTACAATCTTAAAACAACGATATTATTCATTCCCCTTCTTTTTCTTTCTATAATCTGTTTTGCTTCGAGTTTATCGAGAAGTCTTGTTATTCCCACTTTTCCAATCCCCAGCTTTTCCATCAGTGTTCTCTGGAATATTGCTCCGTTTTCTTCCTGGAGGAATTTTATAACTTTCTTCTCATCGTTTTCCAAGCCAGACAGATTTATCGGCATCTTCTTTTCTTTTTGTTTCTTTATTATAATTCTTTCATGCTCTTTTGAGAACACAAGAAACAATCCTATCACGAGAACCAAAGCGACAATCGCAAGGCTTATCCAGGTTTGAATAGAAATGCTTTCATACATCGAGCAGGTTGGTCCGTGAGTGCAGGTTGCTGAAACAATGTCTTTGAGCCCCTTGTTGAATATCCAGACAAGAATTGCCATTACAACTGCGATGCCGATAACCAAATAACCTACATTTTTGTTTCTCATGCTGTCTTGTCTGGTGTTTTAAGTATATAACGTTAATTATCTTTGTGTTTGTTCGTGGTCTGCCCGCATATCCTGCAAGAGAGTAGTCGCCTGCATATTATATGCTGCGAGCATTCTGTCAAGTCCCTTGTCTGAGGGTCTTCCCTGTCTCCTATTTTGTTCTTCTTCCCAGGCAGCTTTTCTTGCTTTTTGCTCTGCTTCATGCCCGGCTACTTCGGTTTCATAAGCCATTCTTGTTTCAGGAGAGTCAAAGTCGAATTCTACTGCGGCATTGAGAATGTAATTAAGCAAGCCTTTTAGGGTATATTTTGAGCCTTGCTTGTGATATTCCCCTTCTGGTGCTCTTTTTAGAACCTCATAGGGCTTCTTTCGGTCTTTAGAGAATTTTATCTTAACAGTCTCTTTTGCCATCGCATTACGATTAGAATTGGCTTTTTAAGATTTATTGTTTTTCTTTCTTCTTGTTTTCCCAGAATATCAGCGCATTCTTCAGTGTGTTTATTGCCATCTCACAGCAGTGCTCTTTGACCAACGGAACGCTGCCGAGAATTTTCTTCAGTTTTTCAACTTCGAGCGTTTCTGCTTCTTTGACTGTTTTGCCTTTTATCTCCTCTGTTACAAGAGAAGCAGCTGCAACTGCAACTGCGCAGCCCATTGTTTCAAACTTTGCATCTCGGATATATTCAATTTCTGCGCCCCGGACTTTCTTCTTTTTGATTTTAAGATAGATCTCAATCATGTCTCCACATGGTCCTCCGCCAACCCCGACCGCATCTGGCTTTTTCATTACACCCCTGTTTCTTGGTTTTGAGGCATATTCCACTATCCTCGAGCCGTACATCTCTTTTTCTATGAATGTCATTTTTAGTAAGTTGTAATTTATCTCTGCAAAGCAGAGATAGCCCTGCACGGATTCGAACCGTGGTTTACGGAGCCAGAGTCCATCGTACTTGACCACTATACTACAGGGCTATATTATGACGTGAAGTTTTGGGGTTAAAAACTTTACTTAGAACAAGGTTTTTATAGATGCTATTGCTTGTTTTGATTAGGTGATAAAAGATGGTAAGCTGGATATTGATTGCAATTCTTTTGGCAATTGTATTATTTGTAAGCGTCAAATTCAAGGAAATGGGTGCGCATGCAAAACTAACCCTTGTTCTTTTTCTGATTGGAGTATTTGTTATAACTGTCGGGTATGTCTGGTTTGTTGTGCGTCCTGATTTGACAACTTATCAGGGATTTCTTGATTTGGGCAAATCCTATTTTTCGTGGCTTTCAGGAGTGTTTCATAATATGGGGAGCGTTACAGGGTACGCTGTCAAGCATGATTGGGGCGCAGTTAACATGACTGCCGCGCCGTAAACCGGAATAAGATGAAATGGGCTGTTTTTCTGGTAATATTCCTTCTCGCAGGGGCTTTTTTTATAATCAGCAACAATGAGATTCACCTTGGCAGTTCAGGAGCTTTCAACAAATTCATGGACTCGTATTATGGCTGGTTCTTCAAGCTCGCGCACAACGCAGGAAGCGTCACAGGCTATGTCATAAATGTTGACTGGATGCCGTAATTTCCGAGAATACGACTATTTCTGATTCACTCTCGTCTTACTTAAGGAAACTACGTTTCCTTGAAGTTCAACCTTCTTTTCCATGGACTGTGAGCCATAATTCTTCGATGAACAGAAAGCCTCAGGAGAGACTTGAACTCTCGACCTCGACATTACCAATGTCGCACTCTAACCAGCTGAGCTACTGAGGCATGTAAGATTGAATGAAATTAATCTTATCAATGTTTCTAATTGGGATGGTTTTTAATATTTTGTGCATCTGGGGTTTGTTAACATAAATCTGATGATAAATATGCTCTTTAAACCGCCATGGACAAGAGTGATATGGAATTTCTAACTTTTCAAATATCTTGATGCAGAAATCTGCTAAATATTTACTTGAAGTTGATAAGCCAAATCCTCCTCCCTTCTTGCCGCCGTCTGTGTCCAATAGTCCTGCTAACAAATCTATTTCATACTTTTCTGGTAATTCCTTTGGGACTTTAGCAATTTTTGCTTTTCTGCCAGCAGGATACCCAAAGTCGACAAGGAAATTATAAATTTGCTTGGAATGTATCCTGCAATTGTATAATATATTTTTCCTCTTTTTAACCTCAATTCTGGGGGTGAGTTCAAATAACTTTTCAAAGAGAGGAATATAAAATTTATCCAAGAACTCTCTGGAATTTGATATAAAGTAGACAAAGTATCTCTTTTGAATATCTCCATTCTTTCTTTTTGTTTGCGTAAGAGGTAAAGAACCATCGCCTAATAGCAACCCGAAGAGATACGCAAGATCCTTATCCCATTTTTTGGGTAATCTGGCTTTGTTAAGCATACCACTATAGCACTCTAAAGATATAACTATTTTTCTAAACGTTGAATTAGCAGGCTTAATCTTATCTGTTCTGATTTATCCGAACATATAATCAAATTTTTCATGCCCTTTTACGGGTTTTCTGGCTTTACAAACTCAGCATAATCAGAATTCCAATTGTGTTAAAAATAATTGAGACAATAGCGAGAGCCCAGGTCTTGATTTTGGTCAGGCCTGCAAGGAGGATAACGCCTGCTTCATCCGGCAGAGGGGAAGC
>JALOQH010000023.1 GCA_025453475.1 archaeon
TCAACCTTGAATCTTACTCTCTGCTTCAATCCAAGCGCCTTCACAAATCCCGCTTCCATCTCACTGGCGTTGCTGATAGAATAAGTGACTGCCCAATATACTCCGCCTGATTCTGACCCGCCTCCGCCCCCTGAATCGTCATCTTCTTCGTCTGTTGTGAAATCAAAGGTCCCATTTGAAGCGCAATTCCCTGCCCTGTCGCATATCGTAGTATTGTAATAATAGGTCTCGCTGGCAGTCAAACCGCTTAATGATATTGATGTTCCAGAGGAATAACTTCCAGATGCAGCATCGTCATCAAGGTCGTCGCTCTCGGTTCCGTAGATAACTGAGATATTAACGTCTTCACTCGCAGCATAGGTAATGCTTGCGCTCGTTGTTGAAGGGCTTTCGCTGATGGAATTTAAAACCGGAGCTGTAGTATCAATTGTGAAATTAAGGCTGGCATTATTTACATTTCCCCAACTGTCATTGCAATAAAATCGTGCAAGATAGTTTCCGGCGGTCAAGGAGGCATTTGTGTAATTATAATAATCTCCGGATTTTGCCATGCTCTTATTGCTTGCAGCATTTCCATTAAGATTCATCCAGCAATGACCCAATCCAGCCACTGCATCTGAAGCAGTTATGTTAAACACTATATTGGTTGTTCTATTGCTATATTCGCTTGGAGTTGCAACAGTTATGCTTGGACCTGTCCAGTCAAGTTTCACACTCTCAATATCCGAACCGAGGTTGCCAGGGGATGAGCCGCCATAATCTCGCGCAGAAGAATAAATTGCGAATGTGCCCTGTGAACCCGCGCCGAATGTATATCTATACAAGCAGTTGAACGTTTCATTGTTGGTGCTGATTCTCGTGCAGTTTGCGCTGTTGTATGTTTCATTATAGATCCAGGCGCTGTCCACCCCGGCAAAAGAAAAGTTAATGTAACTTGGTTCAGAACCCGTCCCATTCACGGTAATATTTACCAAAACAGTTTGACTCGTGCTGTTTATGGGGACAATGGAAACAGTTGGAGCATCATCATCGTCTGGCACGAATTCTGTAAAACCGAGAACATTTATGGTCAGATTTCCGGTTACAATCGCGAAACCAGAGTCATATCCATTTGATACCCAGGAGCTGCTGAATAATTCTGAAATATTGTCGGAAGAGATATTTGGCTTCGCAGTAAATGGAAGATTTAGCAATGAGATTGACGCATTCGAATTAAGAGATGCAAAGCCAGTCCCATTAACCCAGATTCTTGTTGTGCCGAAAGTCTTTGGCTGAGGTATTGTGATATTGAGATATGTCGGAAGCTGTGAAAGCTTTTCAGCCTGCTCCTGAGTGGAAAGATTGACTGAAGTGAAATTCAGGACAAGAATGTTCAGATAATTTAAGGATAGGCTTGGAGGACCTTGTTGCCCGAGTTGTTGAATCATGCACGTAAAATTGTTCTGCACATGTATGACAAAATTAACTCTCTGAAAATCAGAAATGTTTGTGAAGTTTGTCGTCAATGGACCAAATCTCTGGCATCCTGGCAGCATTTGCGGAACAGTCATATTATATAGCACTGCATTAAGCGTAGTGTCCATTGCAGGAGGTCCAACCGGAGGCGTTTCGTTGTACGCGCTGATTAGAATAGGGGCAATTGGCTCAAAATCACTCAATGCCGCTTCTGCACCCACATCGCAAACCCCGCTGAATATTGTTGCCCCCGTGGTATTAGTCATTGTAATCACATCGCTTCCGCCCCCGCAGTCAATTGTTCCTTCAAAACCGCTGAAATTGGCAGTTACAGCTCCGGTAGGAGAAATCCCGCTTACATTGGCAACAACATGGATTATGTTATTCCCTGCATAATTAGAGTAAAAATTATCCTTGTCAGTTATATTCACCCAGTTTATAACTGCAGCCGCAGAAGCAAAACTCGCAACCACGGAAACAGCTAATATAAGTGACAAAACCAGAACAATCCTTTTACTCACCATCTTAATATATCCCCTTGGGAGTTATTATTTATAAAGCTTTCATATCTTCCATTTTTAAGCCTCTGTAGCTCAGTCGGTTAGAGCACTTGTTTCGTAAACAAGGGGTCGGGAGTTCAATTCTCCCCAGAGGCTTTTCTTCTCGATAAAAACTTCACCATCAAAATGTTTAAAAATAAAATCGCTCAATTACATCTAATCAAAAAGAGGAAAAAATGGGCAGTTGTTTAGACTTGAGGAAGTTCCAGAGCGGGAAGGATTCTAACGCAATAGCAGATGCATTCGGAAAAATAGTTTCAGGCGGAAAAATGGGATATAAAACCGTTATTGAAAAAAGAAAAGTTCCCCCGAAATGCGAGAAATGCGGAAGGGGCGGAGATGTTGAGCAGAAGTTCTGCCCTCAGTGCGGCGGCAAGATGGTGGTCCCATTGACAAACTGCCCCAAGTGCGAAAAAGATATCGGAGATACAGAGATGTTCTGCACAGAGTGCGGCACAAAACTCAGATAATCCTGTCGGGGATTAGGTTTATTAAATCCCTAATTTTATTCTAATTATGAAAGAAATCATTGCAGGATATATCTCAAAATCAACCGGCTTGAAAGAGGAAGAGGTTTTATCCCTGCTGGAGATTCCCAAGGACTCAGCTCTTGGAGATTATGCTTTTCCGTGCTTTTCCCTCGCCAGAATCTTCAAAAAGAATCCTGCAGAAATCGCGCAGGATTTATCCGAGAAGATAAAGAATAACTTTGAATTTGAGCGCGTCAATGCAGTGGGCCCATATGTGAATATATTCCTGAACAGGAGTTCTCTAGCCGAAGAAGTTCTAAAAAAGATACAAAAAGAAAAGGGCAGGTTTGGCTCTTCCGGAAACAGGAAAGAAAAAATAATGATTGAGTTTTCAGAAGCAAATACCCACAAGGCATTTCATATAGGGCATGTTCGGGGAACTTCGCTTGGAGAATCTCTGGCAAGAATAATGGAATTCTCGGGAAAGGAAGTTTTAAGGAACAATTATCAGGGCGATACCGGGATGCACGTTGCCAAATGGATCTGGTGCTATAAAAAATTCCACAAAAAAGAAAAAATAATGGATGACGAATCCTGGATAGCTTCTGTCTACGTGGATGCTGTAAAGCGCCTTGCAAAAGATGAAACTCTGCAGGAAGAGGTTGACGAAATAAATAGAAAACTTGAGTCCCGCGAGGATAAGGATTTAAATTCTCTCTGGGAGAAAACAAGAAAGCTCTCTCTGGATTCTCTCGAAAAGATATACAAAGACCTTAACACCGGGTTTGACAAATACTTTTTTGAATCGGAAATGGAATCAGGCGGCAAGAAAATTGTTCAGGAGCTGGAGAAGAAGAAACTCGCAAAACTTAGCGAGGGCGCAATAGTGATGGATCTCAAGGATTATAATCTCGGAGTCTGGGTTCTTCTCAGAAAAGACGGAACTGTTCTTTATTCTGCAAAAGATTTAGCTCTCGTCGAGGAGAAATTCTCGAAATACAAAATCAAGAAGGCAATCTATGTAGTTGGAGCAGAGCAGAAATTGCATTTCCAGCAGCTTGCAAAGACGCTCGAGCTCATGAAGTCAGGCTATCTGAAAAATTGCCAGTTCGTGCACTTCGAATTAGTCCGCCTGCCGACAGGAAAAATGTCATCAAGAACCGGGGATAATGTTCTGTACTCAGATTTCAAAAATGAGCTTGTAGATTATGCAAAAGAAGAAATCCGGAAACGTCACAAAATCTCCGAGAGAGAGATTGAGAGAAGAGCGCTTGCAATCGCCATCGCTTCATTAAAATATTCGATGCTGAAGCAGGATGCGGACAAAGTAATTGTTTTTGACAAGCAGGAAGCTCTTTCATTTGAGGGAAACACTGGCCCCTACCTTCTTTACACCTACGCAAGAGCCCGTTCTATATTGGAAAAGGCAAAATACTCCCCGAAAAAGAAATTCTCATTCGCAAATCTTTCGGACATAGAGAAAAACCTTGTCTTCCAGATGGATAATTTCAGAAAAGTTGTATCAGAAGCATATAACAATCTCGCTCCAAACCTCATTGCAAACTATGCTTTTCAAATCGCTCAGACATTCAACGAGTTTTATCATGCAAATCAGGTGATTGGTTCTGAAAATGAGCAGTTCCGCCTGGTTCTCGTAGACTCTTTTTCCATTGTTTTGAAGAAGGCTCTCTCGCTTCTTGGGATAGATGTTGTAGAGAAGATGTAATCATTGACATAATTCTTAAATACCTCCCAAATCTCAAAAATTCATGGAAGTTATCCACCTATTGCTGATAAATATGGCTTTTCTTGTAGTTCTGCTGATAGTTCTTGCGATGGTTCTCTCTCGCTCAAGAAAAACAGAAGTTCAGGTTCGCGTTGATGACGATATAGCCAAGATAAAAGAGCAGATAGACCCGGATTATGAAGAACTCGCTCTCTGAAAAACACTAATTTTAAATACCGTTTAAGCTCGTCTAAAATGTAGACGAGCTGGCGCGCTAGCCCCGCGCTGTCACGCAAACGGGCTTCATGGCGGGCTTAAAGGAGCGAGTGACGCAGACTCACGCAAGTCCTTTGCTGGACGTTGACGTTTTGTCCTGTTCGATCTTGCTCTTGTGAAACGGGTCAGGCCTTGATCGGAGCAGCCCTAAACAGGAAACAAGGTGCTTGCAGGGGTACAAAGCCGAGGAAGGCAGAGGGAAGCTTTCATGGGAAAGCCGAGCAGACTCCCCGTCTACACTTTTATTTCTATTAATCAGCAACCTATAAAAACCGCACAATCCTATTTCTTTCATGAACAAAAGAGGGCAGTTCTTTCTGATAGCAGCACTTGTGATAATCGGGATAGTGCTTGGGATGAGCACAGTTTATGTTTCCACTAGGATGGCTCTGAAAGCAGACAACTCAGTCTACGACCTATCTGAAGAAATAGACTATGAATCAAACCAGGTGATAGGTTATGGGGTTGTGAAATCTCTCCCATCCAAGACAATTGGGGATGCTCTTACAAATCTCTCCAAGTATTATTCTGCGACAAACCCCGATAAAGATTTGGTGATAGTCTATGGGAACGAGGACGAGATAAATGGATTATTTTACGAGGAGGAATCGACTAATCTGCCTGCGCTAAGCACCGGAGGCAGTGATGTAAGGGAGGTTAATTTCTACAGGAGATCAGTGCCTGCTACCGGTTCTATAAACTCGACAACTGGGAAAATCCAGATAGATTTTGGCAGAGGTAATCGCTATGAGTTTGACCTTAACCCGGGAGAAAACTTTTACATAGTTCTAAAGAAGAAAGTTCAAAATGAAACCATTGTTGCAGTCAAATAAGAAAGCAGTAAGCGAAGTTGTTGGATATGTCCTATTGATAATCATCGCCCTCGGTCTGAGTGCACTCGTTTTTACTTACATGAAAGTGATTGTTCCAAAAGAGAAAGTGCAATGCCCAGAAGGCATAAGCATCATTGTTCAGGATTATTCATGTGTTAGGGAGCTGGGAAGAACAACGCTTAACCTCACTCTTTCAAATAGGGGGCTTTTCAACATTGACGGAGCGTTCATTAGATTCGGAAAGCAGGAGCAGAAAATAAAGGAGCAGATAAACAAGGGTCCGCAGTTTTATCTATACAACTCAACCAAGGGCATAGGGTTGCCTCCAGGAGGCGTATACAGCCCGAGTTTTGATGTGAACTATCTTGTTGACTCAACAGATACATATGGCGTTGAAATCATCCCTGCGATAATGAAAGACAATAAGCCGGTTCTATGCGAAACAGCGATAATCTCCCAGCCAATAGCGTGCAAATAATTCAAAACCCGAGCACAACAATCTATAAATAATTTCCATTTTCTAGGAGTTTTATGAAATTTGCCCATTTGGGGGACTGCCATCTTGGCGGATGGCGTCAGCCAGAGTTAAAAGATCTGAATTTTAGGAGTTTCCAGTATGCAATTGAGAAATGCATTAAAGAGCAGGTGGATTTTATCCTCATAGCCGGCGATTTGTTTGATTCAGCCTACCCTCCGATAGAGATTCTTAGAGATACATTCAGAGAATTCAGGAGATTGAAGGAAGCAGGCATACCTGTTTTTCTCATCGCGGGCAGCCACGACTATTCAGCATCTGGAAAAACCTTCCTGGATGTTCTGGAAAAAGCAGGATTCTGCAAGAATGTCTCCATCTTCGAGGAAAAAAATGATAAAATAATTCTTCAGCCAACTATTTACAAAAATGCAGCAATCTACGGATATCCCGGAAAGAAATCAGACATGGAAGTAGAAGAAATAAACAGAATCAAACTGCAGGGCTCTCCGGGGATGTTCGAGATACTGATGCTGCATACAGCAATAAGAGATGCAGTAGGCAACCTCCCAATCAAGGCTGTTCCGAATGAATCGCTTCCCCCGGTTAATTATATCGCTCTGGCGCACTTGCATATAAACTATATGAAAGACAATAAAGTCTATTCTGGCCCGATATTCCCAAATAACATCACTGAGCTGGAAGAATTAAGAGGGGGCTCTTTCTATATTTTTGACAATGGCAGAATAAGGAGAGAGGAAATTCGCCTGAAGGATTTGGTTGTTCTCGAGATAGAAATAAAAGATGCCCTTCAGGCAACTGAACTTATATTATCAAATCTTAAGAAATACCCGCTTCTCGATAAGATAGTCATCCTGAAACTATTCGGCGTGCTTGAGAAAGGGAAAAGCACAGACATTGATTTCGATAAGATAGAAGAATACGCTCTGGGGGAGAAGGTCTTTTCTTTCCTGAAGAGCACAACCAAGCTTCACCTTCAGGATTCTGAGATAACAATTGAAAACTTAGACTCATCAAATCTGGAACTGCAGATTCTGGAGAAATTTGAAGAAAACAATCCAAACAAGTTCAATCCAATTGTTCCATCTTTAATAAAAATTCTTCAGATGGAAAAGCTCGAAGACGAAAAATCCGCGATATACGAGGACAGGTTATTTTCAGAGACGAAGAAGCTATTGCTGCCATGAGATTGCAAAAACTAAAACTAACAAACATCAGGAGCTATGAAAGCGCTGAATTGGAATTTCCGGATTGCTCTCTTTTGCTCTCAGGAGATATCGGCTCGGGAAAAACATCAATACTGATGGCTATCGAATACGCTCTTTTTGGGCTCCAGCCGGGGCAGAAAGGCTCAGCACTCCTAAGGAATAAAGCACTCTCTGGGGGAGTTACTCTTGAGTTTGAGATAAACGGAGAACCCGTGATTATTGAGCGCGCTCTAAAAAGAGAAGGCAAATCTGTGAGCAACGACTATTCTGCAATAACAATAAATGGTGAAAAGACAGAATCTTCAGTTACAGAACTCAAAACAAAAATTCTTCAGCTGTTGAACTATCCCCCTGAATTTCTGAAGAAGAACAATCTTCTTTATCGTTACACAGTATACACGCCGCAGGAGCAGATGAAGCAGATTATCCTGGAAGATCCTGAGGTAAGGCTGAACATCCTCGGGCATGTTTTTGGCATAGACAAATACAAAAAAATAAGGGAGAACCTCGCAATAATTCTCAACAAGCTTAAGGAGGATTCGAAGCTTCTGACTGGAGAAATCAAAACTCTCGATTCTGACAAGTCGCGTCTGGAATCAACAAAAAATCTTGTTAAAACAGTTGATACGAGAATAGAGAAGAAAAGAGAGGAGTTTATTCTTCTGGCAAAGAAAAGAGGGGATATAGAGAAGGAAGTGAAAGAATTGGAGGAGAAGATACGCGAAAAAGAGATCTTCGAGAAGGAAGTTGAAAAAACCAACGTGATGATTGCGTCTAAACGGGAAAATATCTTCCCTCTCGAGAAAGAAATGCGTGAATTGAACAGGAGCCTTAACGAAACAGGCGGGGTCTTCAGCGAAGAGCTGCTTTCCCAGAAGAAAGAGCAGATAAAACTCAAAAGAGATGAGCTCGAACGGCTCAATGCACAATACGTGTCGCTTCTAAGCAAAATTTCTTCTCTCGAAGAGACAAAGAGATCTACCTTTGAGAAAAAAGAGAGAGTCTTCAAAATAGACATGTGCCCGACATGCCTGCAAAACGTGCCCCATGCGCACAAGCATAATATTCTGAATGAAACAGAAAGGCAGCTTGTTGAACTGACCGCTTCAATATCTTCCCTTGAGAATGAGAAACCTGGGATTAAATCTGCAATAGACAGAACAAAACTCGAAATTCCAAAAATAGAAGAGGAGAAAATGCGCCTCGAGATATTAAAATCTAAAATTTCTTTTATAGAAAAATCCAGGAAGCGCCTTGACGAGATAGCCCGGTTAAAGGCAACCCTGGAATCTGACCTGGCATTCCTGTCCAGTCACATGGATAGTCTGAAAGAGAACATCTCAGAGTTCTCAAAATTCAATAATCTCTATCGCGTAAAACAGCTTGATTTGGAGCGCGCATTCAACGATGAGAAAAAGTGCGAGATTTCACTTGCAGAATTCAAGAAGGAAAAAGAACTCATG
>JALOQH010000024.1 GCA_025453475.1 archaeon
ATGGGGATAAAACCTCACCCATTTGATAAGAAATTCAAGCCACACATGACTATTGTGTATGGGAACGAGAAGAAGACATTTGATAAAATCTGGGAATATCTCGGAACTTTAAAGAAACCCAAGTTTGATTTGAGATTAGATAATCTTGCAATAGCAAAAAAGGTTGGAAAGCGTTGGAAAGTCTATAGGGAGTTTAAAATAAAATGAGCTGGAATAAAGCCGAGAAGGACATTGTAATGCATCGGGGGAAGATGAATATCATAGAGAGTTGTGTGGACAGGCATGCCGAGAACGCAGGCGACAGAATTGCTTTTGTATTTGAGGATGAAAGCATGGGCATTGTCGCATATACCTATGAACAGCTCGAGAAAGAGGTTAATAAGTTTGCAAATATGCTTAAGAATCTTGGTGTGAGAAAGAAATCGAGGGTTTTCATATTTCTTCCCAAAATACCTGAGATGTATGTCTCATTTTTGGGCACAATAAAGCATGGAAGCATTGCTGCTCCGCTCTTTGAGGCATTTCAGGAAGACGGACTTATGCTGCGATTGGAAAGAGGAGACGCAGATGTGCTTATTACAAATTCGGAATTGCTGAAAAGAGTGCCGAAGAATGTCAAAAAACGCGTGAAAAGTCTGAAACATGTTCTTGTTGTTGATTCTCCCGAATATAAAGAACAAAAAGCAAAATGTTCTTCTGATTTTAATGCAGAGATGATGGCAAAAGAGGATACTGCCCTGATGATATTCACTTCTTCAACAGCCGGGACGCCTGTGGCGGGCGTGGAAATTCCGCACTATGCGCTTGTTCAGCAGCATTTTACCGGAAAATTAGTCCTGGATCTGAATGAATTTGATAACTATTGGTGCACAGCACACCCTGCGTGGGTGACTGGAAGTGTTTATGGGATTATTGCGCCGCTTTCAATTGGATGCACTAATTATGCCCTTGAAGCGCACTTTGATGCTGGAAAGTGGATTGATTTTATTGTAAAACATAAGATAAATGTGATTTATACTGCTCCAACTGCGCTCAAACTGCTAAAATCCTCCATTGCAAAGGAAGATTTGGCAAGTGTTAGAAATATCTGCTCGGTCGGCGAAGCTCTGCCTAAGACAATATTCGAGCATTACAAGAAACTGGGCGTTGAAATCAACGATAGTTACTGGCAGAGCGAGACAGGAGCAATGGTAATCGCAAATTATCCCGGGATGAAGAAAAAAGCAGGCTCAATTGGCAAGACTCTTCCGGGAATAACTGCAAAAATAAAAGATGAGATGATGGAATTAAAGAAAGGATGGCCTGCGATGATGACGGGTATTTACAAACATGACGCAATGTACAAATCTTATTTTGACGGTGGATGGTTTAAGACGAATGACCGGGCGACAAGGGATAAAGACGGATATTTCTTCTTCCTCGGACGCAGGGATGATATCATAAAGACCTCAGGAGAGCGCGTCTCGCCTCTTGAGATAGAAAATATTCTCCTGAAGCACAAGGCGGTTCACGAGTCTGCTGTTATTGGCGTGCCTGATAAGATAAAAGGTGAAATAATCAAGGCATTTGTTGTACTGAACGCTGGAATAAGACCAACAAATGCGTTAAAAGACGAGATTGCAATGTTTGTAAAGAGAAATTACGCGGGGCATGCTTATCCGAAGATTGTTGAATTCGTTCCAAGCCTGCCAAAGACAAATTCAGGTAAGATAATGAGAATGTATCTCCGCGAGAAAGAAGCGAAGAAGGCGAAGAAATGAAGAATAAGATAAAGACAGCGTATAATGAACTCGCCCGTTATTATCTTGAGATGAGAAAGAAGGGAGGAGTCAGTCATTTTTATAACGAGATGGTTGAAATGCCTAACACTTTGAAACTTTTGGGTAAGGTCCGGGGCAAGAAAGTTCTTGATTTGGGATGCGGTCCTGGAAGATATGCAAGTATCCTCAGCAAAAAGGGAGCGATTGTGACGGGAGTAGACAACTCAAGGGTCTCAATCGAACTTGCGAAAGAAGAAGCTCCGCAAGCAAGATTCATTATTGGTGATGTTGAAAATCTGCCTTTCAAATCCTGCGAGTTTGATATTGTTCTTGCTGCTTTGGTAGTCGGACATTTGAAATCATGGAAAAAAGTGTTCAAGGAGGCAAAAAGAGTCTTGAAGGATAACGGAATATTTGTATTTTCAATATATAATCCGTTTAGGGATGTTTTGGAGAAGAAGAAATGGTTTTTGAGGAAATTCCGGGTAGCTGAGAACTATTTTGATGAAAGGCCGAAATATGCTTATTGGAGCGATAAAAAAAGAAAATTCCTTGTTGTCCACTATCATAAAACATACGAGACAGTAATAAATACAATACTCGAAAATGGGTTTGAGATAATCGGATATGGAGACTGCAAGCCGATTGCAAGGGCAAAATCAGTTTATCCAAGATATTACAAAGATACTATTGATGCCCCCAACTTCTGCGTCTGGAAGTTGAAGAAACGTTAGAAGCTAATTTTTATCCCTTTTGCTTTCTTCAGAACACCCATTTCTCCCTTGGGGATTGATTCGTGGAGTGCTTTTTGCACATATTCAAGAACGCGTTTCTTTTTTTCTTCCAAGCTTCTTGATTGGGTGAGCAAGGGTCCGCCTATGCAGCCGCCAACGCAGAAATTAGCATCCAAGAACTTGACCTTTTTGTCTGGATTCTTCAGGAATGCAATGACATTCGGGATTCCGTCTATTGATTTACTCTCTCCTTCCTTCAGAATCTGCTTAACATGGGCTGTTTTTGCGAGACCTCCTGCGAGGGGGTAGATTTTTGTGTATTCATTCATGAATAGGTCAAATTTTGGCCGAACGCCCTTTCTCGGGATTATTTTGTATTTATCAAAGAGAATCTGAAGTTCATTCATGCCAATTGCAATATCCACATCTTTTGTTGTTGCAGCTTCTTGTTTTTTGAAGTTGCAGGGGGACATAAACACGGTTTTGTGCTTTGGATATTCTTTTTTGCAGACTTTTGCAGTCACAATCATGGGGGAATAGACGCGGATTAGATTCTTCTCAAACTGGGGAAACTGGGATTTTATTGTTGAGACGCTGCCAGGGCAGACAGAGGATATGAGAAGATGTTTTTCCTTATCCTTCTTGAGGATTTCATGATATTCGTGGTTAACGAGTTTTGCTCCGAATGTTAATTCTACGACTTTGTCAAAGCCCAGATCATGCAGCTGCGTGATTATCTCGGGATAATCGAACTGCCCGACAAAACAGGGGGCAAGCATTGCCACAAGCTTTTCTTTCTTCTTTAAGGCATCTTCCAATTCCTGAACTCCGCCAACAACTCGCTCTTTTTTCATACTACTAATACTGCTCCTGCTATTAATATAGCTGTCGCTATCGCTTTTCTTAACAAATGCCCTTCGTGGAATAGCTTTCCGCCGATAATTACCGCAAAAAAGACAGAAAGGCGCTTTAGAACAATTGCCAGGGCAGTGGCTGGAGCTGCTTTTACCGCGAGAATCTCAGTATATCTATAAATAATTGTAAAGACCGCGAGAGAGATAATCATGAACCATGATAATTTGATATTTTTCCTGAAATTAACAAGCTTGTCTTTTGAGAACAGAAAGATGAGAAGGAATATTGCTGCAAAAAAGAGGTGCTGGTAGAACATAAATGCCTCTGGAACAAGTTTCTGCTTTACAAGAATGAATCTATCAAGCAAGGAGGTGGTTGTGAAAAGCGCGAGAGCTATGAAAATATATCTATATGCCTTGATTTGCACAAGTTTCTTGAATGGAGAGAAGAGTTTTTGCTTGTCTTCAAGCCCGAGAATGTAAATTCCTGCGATAAGAAGGCATAATCCTGCAATTTGCGCGAGAGTCAGTGCTTCTCCGAGAAATATGAATCCGAATATTGCGATAAATCCCGGAGTTAAAACGAGGAGGGGAAGGCATTCTGATAATTCAAGATTCTTTATGGCATACATCACCATCAAAAATGCTAGCGCATTAAGAGCTGATTTCAACAAGAGCACCAGAAGAGCATTTATCGGGATTGCTGAGATATCAACTGCAGAGAGAAATAATGAAGCCAGAGCGAGGTTAAACAACGAAAGAATGAACGTAAAGGAAATTGGATGCTGCTTGAAGAGGATTTTCTTTTCAAGAATTGCGGCGAATGCAGAGAAAAGAGCTGAGATTAATGCGAGAGCATACCACTCCATTTCTATGCTTTCTCAATATGCGGACCCTGCGGGGTGTCCTTGATTAAGAATCCTTTCTCCTTTATTCTTTCGCGAACAACATCTGCATCTGCCCATTTCTTTTCCTTGCGCAGCTTCTCGCGCGCATCTATAAGGGTCTGAATATCCCTCGGAACAGAGATTTTTTCTTCTTTCATGTTTGCAACGTCGAGTCCAAGAACCTCATCCATTTTCTCAAGAAGAGCAAGTTTCTTTTTTGAATCAAAATCAAAATCGTCAAGAGCTTTTATGAAAACCTGCACAGCCTTCGGAGTGTTTAAATCGTCGTTTATTGCCTTTTCGAATTCTTTCTGGTATTTTGCTGTTGAATCCTTGCCTTTATGATGTTCCTTCTTTAATTCAAGGATTTTTCTTGTTATTCTCTCAAATGTTGTTTTTGCTGCATCCAGGTTTGTCAGGGAGAAATCAAGAGGCTTTCGATAGTGTGTTAACAAAACAAAGTATCTGTATGCCAGAGATTTGTAGCCCAGGCCCTCCAAATCAGAAATTGTGTATAATCCGCCTGTTGATTTTGAGACTTTTTCTCCTTTGAATGTCAGGAAAGCTGAATGCAGCCAGTAATTTACAAATTTCTTGCCTGTAGCTGCTTCACTCTGGGCAATTTCATTGGTATGATGAACAGGTATATGGTCTTCACCGCCTGTGTGAATATCAAAATGCTCTCCGAGATATTTCATTGACATTGCAGAGCATTCTATGTGCCAGCCAGGGAAACCTAATCCCCAGGGAGATTCCCATTCCTGCTGCCTTTTCCCAGGAGACTCTGAGAATTTCCATAATGCAAAGTCTGTGTTGTGCTTCTTTTCGCGCATCTCCACGCGAGCGCCTGCCTTAAGCTCCTCTTTGTTCAGCTTTGCGAGCTTTCCATAGTTTTTGAATTTAGAAGTGTCATAGTAAATTCCATCATCTGTTCTGTAAGCATAACCCTTCTTTTCAAGAGTATGAATAATCTCAATCTGCTCTTTGATGTGCTCTGTTGCTTTGGGGTAGATGTCTGCAGGGAGAATGTTCAGCTTTTTTATGTCTGAAAGGTATGCTTTAAGATAGAATTCAGCTATTTCTTTGGCGGTTTTGCCTTCTTTCTTTGCTTCTTTTTCCATCTTGTCCTCCCCTTCATCCGCGTCACTCGTGAGGTGCCCGACATCTGTTACATTGACGACATGCTTTACTTTGAAGCCATTGTACAAGAGAGCTCTCTTCAAAACATCTGCAAAAACATAGGCTTTCATATTTCCAACATGAGGATACCAGTAGACAGTTGGGCCGCATGAGTAAATGCCCACTTCTTTTTCATCAATAGGCTTGAATTCCTCTTTCTTCCTCTTTAAAGTATTATACAACTTTAACATGATAATGCTTGGGATTGAGGGTTAAAAAGGGTTTTGATTAGATTTAAATAGCCCCTTATTTTACTTTTATTATAATTAACGAAACGAACACATTACAATAATGGTTTGAAATAGCGCCTCTTGAGGCTGACTATTTCTTGGTTAATCATACGACAAAACAATGGAGAAATTCAAGGTTTTAGGCTTGAGCGAGCAGCTCTTGAAGGCTATAAAAGATGCCGGATATTCTGCCCCGCGGGAAATACAGGAGAAGGCAATTCCTTTAGCTCTTGCCGGAAAAGACATAATCGGGGGGAGCGCTACTGGTTCTGGAAAAACACTTGCATTCGGAGCAGGAATTGTTGAGAAGACGAAGAAAGGCGAGGGCATTCAGGCACTGATATTGGCCCCAACAAGAGAGCTTGCTGACCAGGTTGGAACAGAAATAGCTAAATTCTCCAAATATAAGGGGCTTCATGTTGCGATAATTTACGGCGGGGTTGCAATGTCCCCTCAGGTCCACTCGCTGGAGAGAGCAGATATTGTTGTTGGGACGCCCGGGAGAATTCTGGACCATCTGAGGCAGGGAACTCTTAATCTGAAGAAAGTAAATTCTCTTGTTTTGGATGAAGCTGACAGAATGCTTGATATGGGTTTTATTGATGATGTCGAAACAATTATCAACCAGTGCCCGAAGGAGAGGCAGACCTTCTTGTTTTCAGCTACAATTAACATTGACATTGAGCATATTTCAAGGAAGCACATGAAAAACCCGGTGGATATCGCTGCTGAGAGCCATGTTGACCCGTCAAAACTCAGGCAGGTTTATTATGACGTGCCATCAAATCAGAAATTTTCATTGCTTGTGCATCTTTTGAAGCACGAGAAAGCTGGATTGGTTATGATATTCTGCAATACAAGGCATAATGCTGATTTTGTTGCGCATAATCTGAAGAGAAACAAGATTCATGCGGTTGCGATTCATGGAGGATTAACGCAGAGCAGAAGAAGCAAGATAATGGAAGAGTTTAAGTCCAGCGAGGTTAATGCGCTGGTTTGCACAGATGTTGCCGCGAGAGGGTTGGATATTGAAGGAGTCTCCCACGTTTACAATTACGATTCTCCGCCAAACAGCAAAGATTATATTCATAGAATTGGGAGAACAGCAAGAGCCGGAAAAGAAGGAATCGCGATTTCAATTGTTTCGCAAAGAGATTATCAGAATTTCCGCGAGGTTCTCGCAGATGATGCATTAAAAATAAAGCAGGAAGAGCTGCCAAAAGACATGGAGAAATCTTTCTTTGAGATTAATGTCCGCGGAGACAGAGAAGGACGCGATAGAAGCGGATTTGGCGGACGCGGAGGCGGAAGAGGCGGATTTGGAGGGCGTGGTTTTGGCGGGCGCGGAAGAAGCTTTGGAGGAAGAAGCGGAGGGGGATTCCGGGGCAGAAGCTTTGGTGGCGGAAGAGACAGCGGATTCGGGCAGAGAAGCGAAGGACATTCCAGTGAGAGAAAATTCGGGGAAAAAGTAAGAAGCAGGAGTTATAGCGGAAGAAGCGAAGGAAGACGAGAATATTCACACGGCGGCTCGCATGGAAGACGAGAAGGCGGCGGACGAAGGTATGAATCGCGGGGCGGAAGAAGTTTCGGCGGTGGAAGAGGCAGAAACTTCGGCGGCGGGCGCGGACGAAGATAACTGTTTAACTTATTATTTCATTGATGGAGTTTGAATCCATTCGATAAGGGCAGATTTTGCTTCGGCAAATTTATTATTAACTAAAACGAATGGGGATTTGCCCAGTTCTGTTAGATACATTGCATAACCCTCACGATTAAATGCCATCTCCTCGAGAATGCATCCCATTGTGACAACTCTTCTCTTCAGGTCCTTTGTCCTTCTTACCAGCAGTTCTTTGGGCTTTACTTCTACAAGGCAGGGATAAATCTCGAACTTCTTTGTGAGTTGCTCGAGATTTCTTTCTTCAAGGCACCTCTTAAATTTCTTGTCAACTTCTTCCCTATCGGAATACTGTGCAAAATGTGTATCCAAAATGAGATCCTTGTGTTGGGCAAGTATTTGCTCTGTAACATAATCATTCACGGTCGGCGAAGTGAGCTGCCTATACAGATAATCGAAAACTATTTTCCCAGTTTCTATTCTGCCCAGTCCACAAGCCATGGCGGCCTCCAGAGTGAGCATTGTTTTCCCTACGCCCTTGGCTCCGCCAACCATAAACAACTTATGCTTTGTCATTTTGTGCTCCGGTTATTTTGTAATTCATAATGACAATCTCTCCTTTTTGAGGGGGGCGGTTATGCAAATCAAAGATTGTTATATGGCTGCCCCAGGAATACATTTTTCTTAGCTCTTCATTTTCATTGTAGGCCACCAAAAACTTGAGCCTTCCCGCATTTCGTCTTAACGCATCTGCAAGTCTCATATGGTCTTTTCTTTCAAAAGGGTATTTATGCAATTTGCATTCCGCGGAAGTGTGATGTATTGAATAGGGCGGGGTGATATATAAAAAGCAATCATTTGGCGCTTGTTCTATTACTGCCTCAAAATCCTGAGAGGTTAATTTTACACCCTGCAGTTTTCTTGAACATTCGCGGAT
>JALOQH010000025.1 GCA_025453475.1 archaeon
TTGTAGTTCCCCCGTATCATCTTATACGTCGATAGTACAAGTATCAACGGATAGACTGTGAGATAAACAAGACTATAAAACAATAGGTTAAAAATGTTGCCCCTTTTCTCTTTTTCAATTTTCATCTCTCCAAGCCCGTAAATCGTGAAAAACAGCCCCAAAAAGAATAATGCTGCGCCGAAAAAGTTAAGAATAGACGGTGCAAAGCTAAGCTCCTGGAGGTGCATGATTGAGCTTCCTGCATATAGCGAGTATTTCAAATCAAGATATCGAATCAGAAGCCCTCTCCCAGTGAGATATGTAAAAAGAACTATCCCGAAGAAACCAAGGAACATCGAGAAAGTGAAAAAAGGCAGTATAAACGCTCCAAGCATTCCCTTTCTGAAAAGCACATTGATATATTTTAGCATGCACTGCTTTCCGCCGATATTCCATCTTATTCTCTGCCTCACCCACTTCATCAGCTCGCTCGGAGTCTCAGAATGCACTCTTGTTGCAAGGCACATTCTTGCCTTATAGCCATAATAGTTCATTCTCCACACAATTTCAATATCCTGCGTTATGTTCTTTGTGTCAAATAGCCCCACTTCAATGAGTATCTTCTTTTTGTAGAGCGCAAAAGGCCCCGGCGTGACATAAACCCCGTCAATAAAATCAAGAAGTTTCCTGCTCCACGCAATTATCGCATATTCTATCGCTTGCAGTTTCTGCATGAACTTTTTAGGGTTTCTGGCAAGCACCGCGCACGTAACAGCCCCGACTTTTTCGTCATTTTGCAGATAGCCTATCATCTTCCGCAATGCATCCCGGTCCGGAGTCGAATCAGCATCAGCAACCGCAACATAATCATACTTCGCAGCCCTAACTCCGATATTTGTCGGCTCAGCAGCTCCGCCGGAATTTCTTTTGTTTACAATGACTCTTACATTTGGATATTTCTTGGCGTATCTTCTTGCCACCTCTGCAGAATTATCCTTGGACTTGTCATCCACAACAATTATCTCAATCATATTCCTCGGGTAATCGAGATTCAAAAGCGATTCTATGGTTTTTCCGATATTCTCGCCTTCATTATAACATGGCACAACAATGCTTACCGGTTCAAGCTTCCTTGCAGGAGGATAAGCAAACAATTCTTTCCTGTTTCTCACATAAAGAAGCAGAAGGAAGCTTGTCATGTAAAGTCCCACAAACATATAAAAGAAGAATAGGAAGTCTACAAAATTAGGCATTTTAGCTCTCTCCGCTCATCTCTTTTTTCTCTTCGTTTTTTTCAGTATTCTCGTCTTTCTCCCGGATTCCAAACAATCCTTCTTCCTCTCCTCCAAGACTGAAATATTCAAAAAATGTTTCATTTAGGCTCAGCTCAGATGTATGCCCCATCTTTTTTTTGTTTACAAGCCCGAGCTCGACAAACTTCTTTATATGGTCGTAGGATTTGTTTCCCCTTATTTTTACAATGACGCTCTGCTTTATCGGCTGCTTGTATGCAATTATTGCCAGAGTCTCCTGCTCAGCTTTAGAAAATTCGGAGTTTCCACCCGCGAGTCTGTTAACCATCCAGACATACTGCTGCGAGACATCCATTTTCCACATGCTGTTCTTGTGAACTATCTCAAGTCCCTTTTCCCTGTATCTGTCGCTCAGGTCCTCAAGAACTTTCTTCAAAAGAATAGGATTTACATCAGTCAGGGCAACAAGCTCCTGGACACTCATAAATCTCCCTGCTACAAAAAGCGCAGCTTCAACTTTTCTCATGCTCTCTTCTTCAATTTCCTTGTCAATCTCTTCAATGCTTTCTTTGCTCAGTTCCATGCCAATTATCCCCTGTTATTCACAATTATTGTTATTCTAATGACTTTTAAAAGTTATTTGTACAGAAATATAAGGACGCCCTCTATTATTGCTGCAACCACAAGAAGAGGGACAATTATGCAGAAAAACAAAATCAGCGAGTAAAGAAGCCTTTTTCTTAATTCTTCAATCTTGTTCTTCGAGAACAAGAACATCCCGAGCTTTAATCCCAATCCGAGAGATAGAAATATTGCAGGCAGTTCAAATATGCCGTGGGGTAGAATTCTCCAAAATTCTCCGACTCCGGATTCAGCAAAAATCTTGCGGAACACATATCCCAAGACAACTCCGTTTGAAAGAGCATTCAAAACAGGAAAAATTCCGAAAAACATCCCAAAAATCAGCCCGTACAATGCGCTCTGCAGATTATTCCCAAAAATAAAAAGAATCAGCTTGAATGTGCTTAATCCTTCAATTTTCCCGAGAATCTCCTTCAATAAATCCTCAATAAACCCCAGCTCTTCATAATATGCTGCTCCCAAAAGGATGCTCGCTGCAAAAATCAGCATGACTGCGTAAATATAATTCCTGCTCTCGCCAAGATATCCAACCGCCTCCGAGAAAAAATTCCTGAAACTCTTCTTTTTCTCTTTTTTATTTTTAATTTTGGCTCTCATCTGAAATAATTCTGCAGCATCTTTACTTTCTTTTTGAATTTTACCCTAAGATAAAGCCCATAAGCCATGCCTGCGAGGAATCCTCCGAAATGAGCCATGTTGCCGATTCCGATATCGCCAAAGAATGAAACAACCCAGACAAGCACCAGCACCGCAGGTATCATAATATACCCCGGGAGCGAGAAGAAAGGGATAAAGATTATTCCGAATCTCATTTTTGGAAGAAGAACCACATACAAGCCAGCTATTGCGAATATCGCGCCAGAGGCTCCAATCATGAAGGCAGAAGGCGAGCCGATAATGTTCTCCCACACTCCAAATCCGAAATATCCTGCCATTACCGCAGAGAGCAGCCCGGCAAAAACCCCGGAGATTAAGTAAAACCAGGTGAATCTCTTTCGCCCGATTATTCTCTCGCACAGATTTCCCAGGGAAAACAAAGCAATCATGTTCACGAGGAGATGAAAGAAAGTTACATGCGAGAACATGTGCGTTAATATGGTCCAGAGATATTTTCCTGCCAGAAAGTTGTCCGCATTCAGAGCGAAATACTTCACAAACTCCGGATTTATAATCAGCAGCACCACTTCAATTATAGAAAAAACCACGCAAATCGCAACAATCCACCAAACCGCGCTCTTTTCCCCGAGCCTCTTCCAAAAACCACCCTCGTTCTTTAATCTGTAAACCGTAGAACTCATTTCAGGACTATCTCCTCAAAAACTTCTTTAGCTTGCTCTTGAAGCTGCTGGCTGTGAAACTCTTTTTCTTAGCCTTTTTCACTTTTTTCTTTCCTTTTTTCATCTCTCTTTCTTTTTTCTTCTTTTTCAGCGCCCTTTCCTTTGACTTCTTCCTTGCTTCAGCGCGGATTTTTCTCTGCTTGACCGATTCTTCTTTCTTTGAGATGACCTCTATCTCCTGATTCACGCCTGCAAGGATTCCCTCAAGCTTTGCAATCTCCTTCTCAAGATTCTCAACTTCCTTTCCCTTGTCCTTTAACTGCATAACTTCCCCGCACTCGGGGCAGGTATACTGATATTGCAGCGCATTTTCCTCATTCGACTCAATCTGGCAGTTCGGGCAATGGAAGAACTTCTCGGTTTTCCTCTTGTTAAGCTGCGCCTTCATCCCATCCAGACTGCCCAAAAGATGATCCCTGAACTTAATCAGCCCCTTTCCTGTATTCAATGTCCAGAAATAGATATACCAACCACCCTTCTTTCTGTCCTTCTTTCTGGTGAAGCTTACAATGCCCTCGTCCCCAAGTTTGTAGAGGATGTTTCTTGTCTGGTTGATAGTCAATTTCAGCTTTTTAGCAATAAGAAATTCGTTCACATTTTTCTTGTCATGCAGCAGGTCTACGATAGGAGACGCCTGCTGCCCTGCAATTGAAGACACTACTGTTTTGAGAAGGTTAACCTGCATATATCTTTTTAAAGCAGTCCGATTAAAAACCTTTCTAACGAGTTGTTACTATTATGTAATTAATATAAATATATTTAAATCATTTTTTAAATATAAAGGTATGTTTTGGAATAAAAAAGAGGACAAAAAGGGTCTGCCTGAGTTGCCCCCTTTGAACACGCCTTCTAAGCCGTTTGAGATGCCCGAAGAAGAGCCAGAAAAGCAGGAATTCCCGGATGTGCCAAAAGAAAGAACCCCTAAGATTAAAGAGATAGAGGAATGGAATCCCCCAGCGCCTGCCCAGGCCGCAGAGATAAAATCCGGAAAGAAAGCAGAAGATGTTTATGTCAAACTTGACAGATTCCACTCTGCAAGAAAAGCGCTTTTCAGTGCAAGAGACAAATTAAAGGAGCTCGAAGAGCTTATGAAGAAGATTCGCGAAGCAAGAATGCGCGAGGAACAAGAGTTAGCATCCTGGGAAGACGAGATTAATTCTGTCAAATCCAAAGTAGAGGATGTTACAAAGAACATCTTCGAGAAAATAGAATGAGCGGCGAATTCGTGAGGATAACTCCTCCTGAACAAGTCTACGGCGAATCCAATTTACTGCAATCTCAGCTCGATCTTCTTACAATTCTCAAGCAATATCAGGAATATGAAGCTCTCAGAAAACTCGAACTCCTGACAAAGATAGAAGTCAAGAAGAAAGTCGCAGAGTTAAAGGAAGACTTGGATCTTCTCAACAAGCTTCTTCCGGAATCAAAACTTGAAGTTGAGAAGGAAAAAGAAGCCCAGCTCATAAAAGAAATTGTTGCAGAAGTTCAAAAGGAAGTAAAAATAGAAACACTGAAGGAAAAGAGAGCAGAAGAACTAAGAAAAGCAAAACTCCTTAAGGCAGCATTAAAACGCAAGGAAGAAGAAAGAAGAAGGGAAGAAGAGGCAAAGAAAGCTCTCGAAAGAAAAGCAAAAGAGCAGATAAGAGAGCAGGCAAGAAAAGAAGCTCTCGAAAGGCAAAAACAGGAAGCAGTCGCCCAGCCAAAATCTCTCTCACTGGACCAGGAACTGGCAGAAATCAAGAAGAAGCTTTCCAGATTGCATTGAACGAGTATCTCCAGTTATAACTTCTGCTAATAAATGATTTTTCTTCTGTCTTATTATATCTGGCGCTCTTTCCAAGTTCCAAAAAGCTTGACAACAAGCATCAAGCATAACTCTTAAATATCTCCCTAATTTTAGCACATTATGGCAATTAAAACCAGGGGAGATTTAATAAGAAGATACATAGATTTCTTCGTCTCGAAAAAGCATAAGGAAATTCCATCAGCATCCCTAATACCAACAAATGACCCGACAGTTTTATTCACAACAGCAGGGATGCATCCTCTCGTGCCCTATCTGCTCGGGCACAAGCATCCTCTCGGTAAACGCCTTGTAAACGTCCAGAAATGCATCAGGACAGGAGATATTGATGAAGTTGGAAATACAACCCACCACACTTTCTTTGAAATGCTTGGAAACTGGAGCCTCGGCGACTATTTCAAGAAAGAAGCAATTGAATTCTCTTTTGAGTTCCTCACAAAAGTGCTGAAAATACCCCTTGAAAAAATCGCAGTCACCTGTTTTGAAGGTGATAAAGACGCTCCAAAAGACGAAGAAGCAGCAAAAATCTGGCAATCTCTCGGGATATCAAAAGACAGAATAGCCTTCCTCCCCAAAAAAGACAACTGGTGGGGTCCTGCAGGAGAAACAGGTCCATGCGGCCCGGATACCGAGATGTTCTTCTGGAAATCAAATGAAAAAGCTCCAAAGAAATTCAATCCAGAGGATAAAACCTGGGTTGAAATCTGGAATGACGTCTTCATGCAGTATAACAAGAACAAGGAAGGCAAATTCGAACTCTCAAAGCAACAGAACGTAGATACAGGAATGGGCGTCGAACGCACTCTCGCAGTCCTAAATGGATTGGATGACAACTACCTCTCCTCGATTTTCCAGCCAGTGATAAAAGAAATTGAAAAAATCTCAAAGAAAAAATATTCAGGCAAAGAAAACCAGAAAGCCATGAGAATAATCGCAGACCATCTTAGAGCAGCAACATTTATTCTCGGAGATGAGCATGCAATCAAGCCCTCAAACCTCGGGCAGGGTTATGTTCTCCGAAGGCTAATCAGAAGAGCGATAAGATACGGCAGGCTTATCGGAATAAACAGCGCATTTGCATCAAAAATAGCAGAAGTTGTAATTCCCGTCTATCCAGACTATCCTGAGCTTCTTGCAAACAAGAAATTCATAATCGAAAATCTTAATGAAGAGGAAAAAAGGTTCAATGAAACACTTGAGCACGGAATGAAGAAGTTTGAGTCTCTTGTTTCCTCAAAAATAAAAGAAATTTCAGGCAAAGATGCCTTCCTGCTCTTCCAGTCCTTTGGATTCCCGATAGAAATGACAGTAGAACTTGCAAACGAAAGAGAAATCAAAGTCAATGAAAGAGATTACAAAGCTGAATTCGAGCACCATCAGGAGCTAAGCAGGACAGCTTCAGCCGGTCAATTCAAGTCAGGCCTGGCAGATTCTTCAAAACAGACAACAAAACTCCACACAGCCACACACATGCTCGATGAAACCATAAGGCGCGTTCTGAAAGACAAAAACATCAAGCAAAGAGGCTCAAATATCACTCCAGAAAGATTAAGATTTGACTTTAACTTCCCAAGAAAGCTTGAAGAGAGTGAAATAAAAGAGATTGAAGAGACAATAAACAAAAAAATAAAGGAATCCCTCATTGTCAAAAGAGAAGAAATGCCTCTCAAGAAAGCAATTGAATCAGGAGCAGGCTATCTGCCAGGCGCAAAATATCCCGACCGCGTTTCCGTGTACACAATTGAGGATAAAGCAGACAAGCGCGGCTTCTTCAGCAAAGAAATTTGCACAGGCCCCCACGTAAGCAACACCTCCGAGTTAGGAAAATTCAAAATCGTCAAGGAAGAGTCTGTTGCCGCAGGTATCCGTAGGATTAAAGCAATTTTAGAATAAAACGCCCTGTCTTTTGTCTCTCCTCTTTTTCTGCCTGTATCTCCGCATATCTTCTGAGCGGCCAGGATTATACTGCACCTCCGCAATTTCAGATGCGGGAAAGCATTGTTTTAAAGCCCCATCCAGATGACACCCATCGCAATATTCGATCTCCCCAATTCTGCTGCACACCCTGCAGCTTCCAACAAATCCCCTGAAATCAGGATGATAAATTCTGGGGATAAGCTCATTATTCCCCCTCTGTATATATCTTCCAGGGTTATCTACTTCATGAAGCTCCAATGGAAGTTTGTCTTCTCCGTCGATTGTCCTGTAAATTAATTTGTGCCAGTCTTCTCCTGCAATTTTCCATGCAAGCGCCACCTTGTTTATTCTCATCGGCAGGAGTCTTCTCGGAATTTCTCCCCTGAAATCCATTGCTTTTCCAACAGCAAATCCCCTCCCAACATTGTCTCCCATTGAAGAAGTCACATCGCACGCAATGGTCAGGGTTGTATTAACTCCGTCCATATGATACTTCCACGCCTCCCAAATCCTCTTCTCATTTTTGAAACCCTGAGAACATGCCCCGCGTTCAAGAGAATCATTCCCAATGCCATAATTCAGGACGCTTCTCGTTTCCCGCAGCAATTTTGCAACTCTTTCGTCATATTCAAGCATTTTTGTAGGAAAAATAACGCTCGTTCCGAATTCCCTGCATAACTCCAGGAAATCTAAAAGCTGTTTTCTGTAAAATGGGTGCCCGACTTCTGTCAATTTGCCCAATCTTACAATCATGGGTTTTTTCTGCTCAAATTCCCCTCGCGTAACATCATTAACTTCAAGAGGAGTTATCTTCCCGTTGTTCTTTCTTCTCCCATAGCAATAGTCGCACTTCCAATTCGGCAGTCTCCCGCCATATTCTGCCCTGTGTCTCGCTCGGTTCTCCTTCAAGTCCGGGCACCTGGGCAATGCATCCTCTGACAGAAAAATCAGCATTCCACCCGCACAGGCACACATTTTCAATTCCGCCATCAGGCATTTTTCTCTTTATGAACTCAGCCTTTCCGGGTTTTAATCTAACAGCACCCATAAATCCCCCTCAAAACCCGGATTATTAAGCATTATTGCATTAGAAAGGAAGCTCCAGAAGCACCTTCCGATGCTCTAGCTCTTCAGCAAATAAATCCCTAACATCCAATGCTCTCAAAATTTCCCCATGATTCTCCATAAAATGCTCTAGCCACTCACGAGCCTTGCCGTTTGGCAAATAATACTGGCTTACTTTAAAGGGTTCTATCTCCAGTTTGTTATTAACAACAACAGGGGAGGAATTGAATCTCCTCATTTGCAAATCGCCAACAAAAAAGTCATCCGGAGTTAAATTGTTTAACACACCAAAACAATGTGCATTTGAGTCCAATACCTCCTGCAACGTCTTCTTGCTTCTTGCCAATGAGCTGAAAAGTCCGCCCCTGAGCTTAAAATATTCCTGCTGGTTTACATTGCTGTCAGAAGATTCCTGGTACTTGATTATTCTTGGACAAGTTAAAAAAAGGAACAATGCCATGTTAAGCGGGGCTATTACCAGGGAATTTACATCGCAGAGTCTTCTTTCCAGCTCCTCATTATGCATCTTTTTCCATCCGTACTCATCGTGTTTGCCATATCTGAAAAAAGCATAGTTCACGCCAGGGCTTTCATCACCCTTTTCAATCCTCTGCAGCAGCTTGAAGCAGTAATTCGCAGCCTGGTCAACTGAGCACAGATACTGAAGCGCTTTTGCGGAAGTGCATTTAACTTCGGTGTATATTCTTCCTGAAGTCAAATCGTTGATTATGTCCGGATGAAAGTTAATTGCCCGTCCGCTTGCTAATTTTTCAACATCCCCCTTATACACTCGTCCGACTTTTCCCCCAAATAAAGCAGCATATACCCCGGAATAAAACTGAGAAATATTCTTCTTTGCTACAATGCCTTTTTTTGCAGCCTCCTTGCTTGAGCGCGGTTTCCTTTTATATTGCGGCAGGAAAGAGACGCCCATTTTAGCAGGTTCAAAATCAAATCTTCCCTCCAATTCAACCCCTTTTGGCATAAAAGTTAAAAAATGAGCCTTCTTAAAAACACTCTTATTATTCAAAATAACTGTTTAAAATAATAAATATAATCCCAGGACAATAGCCAATAGCAGGCAGTACAGCGCAAACCATCTCAAATTCTTCCTGTCTCTTGTTATCCACTTAAGCATGAAATGTATCGCAATCAAACCCACAAGAAAAGAGACAAGCGTTGCAAATACCAATTGAGGCGAGAACGATGAACCTACTCCAAATTCAAGAATAGTTGCTCCCAGAATAACTGGAATCGCCATCAAAAAAGAAAATCTTACAGCTTCTTTCTCATTCAAACCAAAGAATATCCCTGCAGAGAGCGTTGCCCCGCTTCTCGATATGCCTGGAAGTATGGCAACAGCCTGCGCAACACCCACAAACAAAGATTCAAGATAACCAAACTCGCCCTTCTTCCTTGCCTTTCCAAAGTCGCACGAAACAATGAATAATATCGTCGCAGTTATCAGAAATCCAAATGCAACACCTCCTAAACTTAAGAAAGCTCCTTCAAGAAAATCCCTGAAAATAAGCCCGATTAGAGCAGCCGGGATAGTTGCAATGATGAGCAGCAACGCTAATTTGGCATTCTTCCTATTGAAATCAAAACTGAAGAAATCCTTCGCAATCTCAATCAAATCGCCCCAAAAATAAGAAATAACAGCCAGGAGCGTTCCAAAGTGCAAAGCAACGTTGAATGCAATGCTGCTTTCAAAATCAAGCATTCTCTCAAATAAAACAAGATGTCCTGAACTCGAGACCGGCAGCCACTCAGTCAATCCCTGCACAATCGCAATTATCAGCGCAGCAAAATAACCACCCATATTCAAATTAGAGGATTCGCATTAATAAACTTAATTAAAAACAAAAACAATTAAACAGAATTACCCTTTTCCCCTGACTTTCTTCCCTGCCCTAAGCGATTTTTACCTGGCGCGGATTCTTCCCCTGATTGCTCTCACTCTGCACTCCCAGCAGAGCAGTTTATCTGCAAGTTCCCTCTTTGTAAGCTCTTTTTCTTCCCTTGACTCGTGTTCACTGCTGTAGTCGTAGCTCAAGTCAAAAACGCCGCCGCAATGCACGCACTTAGCAGGCATGACGCATACTTGGCTCCTCATGAAAAAATAAAATAATTTTCATTTAAATATAAATTGCAATTCTCAAAAACTGTTTTTCACAATACCAATGCTTATATAGCGAGTAACTAAAAAATTACACTTTCGTGATAAACTCAATAGAGACAAAAATAAGAAAAATAATAAAAAAATAATTTTATTTTGCCCAGGCAATAATTCCGAGCACGACAAGATTAACCACAGGCACCAGCAGCAATATGCTGAGCCATCCGGGAAATCCTCTTCTCTCGGAAATTCTCCAGAACATCCACACAGCAGTTATTGCAACAGCCAACGGACCTATCGTCGGTATGCATAATGCCAGCAGCATAAGTGTCCATAACCCGCTCACTTTCGCAATCTGCGTAACGAGATAAAAATTAGCTATTGGAATCCATGCAAGCCACGAATTCTTTGTCTTTGTCTTGTTTGCAATCACCATCAATGCGATTGAAGTGAAAATATACACCGCGAGAACAACTACCAAAGAAATAAAGACAGCTGCGGCTCCCAATGCAATAATCGTGCCTACGTCCATTGTCGGAGTAATATCAATTCCCATTTCAGTTACCTCCTTTCAATTTCATAATTTACTATTAAAAACAAAAAGCTCTTTCATGTTATAAAGTTATCCTTGTTTACCGTTGACAGAAGCTCAGCTCTTCTCTGTTGAAATTGCTCCCGCCTTCTCTGTTTTATGTTGCTCTTTCTGGGTTCCCAGAGGACTTAACAACCAACCACCCAAAATAAAAGATATCCCATCTGAGTTTATTTACTCAATGTAAATTCCAGGTTTTCCGGGTTTTGCCTTGCCCGCTTTTCCCTGAGGGTCATACTTCTTCTTGTCATTCACAGCAAACACGCTTACAGGCTTGCCAACACGTTTTGTAAGCGCATCAGCATCATAGGAAGCAAGTTCGTTCGGAATAACATAAAGATATACTTTCTCCCCCTCTTTCCCGCTCTTCTCCTTCACAATTTTAAGCACATTGAGTACATCCCCGATAGTTTTATCAAGATTTTTCTCTTCCTGCTCGAATTTCTCATTTATTTTCTTCTCATCAGCCTTTGGCCATTCCGCAAGAGACACAAATCCCTTTCCCCCAGTCTTCTCCCAAAGCTCTTCGGCAATATGCGGGCACACCGGCGCAAGCAAAAGAATTACTTTCTTAAAATCCTCCTTGGAGATTCCTTCTTCAAGAGATTCTATAAGCATTCTTAAACTAATTACCATGGAATTATATTTCAAATTTTCTATTTCTTCGCCTACCTTCTTCACAGCGAGATTAATCTTATGGGCCATCTTTGGGCTTGACTTGCCGAATTTAACTCTCTCAGAATAATCCAGAATCTTTCTCAGCAATTTCTCACTGCTTTCTATGCCTGTACTGCTCCATACGCAATCTTTATCCGGTGAAGCCATTGATACTAGAAACATTCTAAGGGAATCTGCGCCATTTTTCCTGCTTGTGTCCAACGGATCAATATTATATTCCGGCCTGGATTTGGACATTACCAACCCATCCTCGCCATGCAGCATTCCCTGATTGAAAAGTTTCTTGAAAGGCTCGTCCAGTTTAATGAAGCCAAGGTCTCTCAAAGCCTTTGTGAAGAATCTTGCATAAATAAGATGCATGCACGCGTGTTCTGCTCCCCCAGTATAGAAATCGATAGGCATCCAATATTCCGCCTTTGCCTTCTCAAATGGCTTTTTATCATTCTTCGAATCGCAATATCTCAAATAATACCACGAGCTGTCAAAGAAAGTATCCATTGTATCTGTCTCTCGCCTTGCCTTCCCCTTGCATTTGGGGCATTTTGTCTCAACAAAATCCTTATTAGTTAAAAGAGGATTGCCTTCGCCAAACTTAACATCCTCGGGCAGTTCAATAGGCAAATCTTTCTCCGGAACAGGAACAATCCCACACTTGTCGCAATAAACTATCGGAATAGGTGTCCCCCAATATCTCTGCCTAGAGACAAGCCAGTCACGAAGCTTGAAATTGACTGCCCTCTTGCCCAGTTTCTTTGCTTCGAGAGCTTTTGTTATGTGTTCCATCGCCTCCACATTTTCCAAATCATCAAATGCGCCAGAATTAATCAGATTTCCTGCTCCGACATATGCCTCTTTCATCTTGTCTGAGGTTAATTTCGTATCAACAGGCATCACAACAAGCTTAATCGGTATCTTGTATTTTTTCGCGAACTCGAAATCTCTCTGGTCATGCGCAGGAACCGCCATGACCATCCCGCTTCCATAATCTGCAACAACAAAATTGCCCGTCCAGACCGGAACTTTATCTCCAGAAAGCGGATTGATTGCATAACTTCCTGTGAAAACACCCTCTTTCTCCAAATCAATAGCATCTTTCTCAGAAGTCGATTTTATCTTCTTCAGGAATTTCTCAACTTCCTTCTTCTGCTCTTTTGTAACAAGTTCCATCAGCTTCGGATGCTGCGCAGAAACAACCATAAACGTAACTCCGAAGAGCGTATCTGGTCTTGTCGTAAATATTGGCCATTTCTCTTTGTTGATTTCAAATAAAATCTCTGTTCCTTCGCTTCTCCCAATCCAGTTCTCCTGCATTATCTTGATTCTCTCGGGCCAGTCAAGATTTGGCACTTCCTTCAAAATCTCTTCAGCATATTTGGTTGTTTTCAAAAACCACTGTTCTAGGCTTTTTATTTCGATTTCAGTATCTGAATGTCTCCAGCACCTGCCATTATGGACTTGTTCGTTTGCAAGCACAGTATTGCATTTCGGACACCAGTTAACCGGCGATTTCTTTCGGTATGCGAGCCCTTTTTCAAGGAATTTAAGAAAGAAATACTGATTCCATTTGTAATATTTAGAATCATGACTCCACAAGATTCTAGACCAATCATAACTTAATCCAATAGCTTTCTGCTGTCTCATAAAATTCTTTATTGCATCATCTGTATATTTTTTAGGATGAACTCCCGCTTTAATGGCGGCATTCTCTGCAGGCAACCCGAAAGAATCGTAGCCAAAGGGATGAAGAACATTGAATCCCCCCATTCTCT
>JALOQH010000026.1 GCA_025453475.1 archaeon
ATCTTCATAGGCGACAAGCCCATTATTAATTACGTAAGGAGCATTTCTGTGCAGTTCTCAAAGCAGACTGGCTCTGAAGTCATCGTCCGCTCCCGTGGAAAATTCATCTCCCGCGCAGTTGACGTTGTTGAAATATCAAGAAGAAAATTCTTTGAAAAAGAAGGCATATTCATCAAGGATATAAAGATAGCAAGCGAAGAATTTGAGCGTGATGGAAAGAAGCTCAATGTCTCTTCTATGGATATTGTTCTAAGCAAGAAATAATAAACACTTAAAAACCCCCTGACTTTTCTATTTTCGGCGCTGTAGCTTAGTGGTAAAGCACTGCTCTCATGAGGCAGGGACCGGGAGTTCAATCCTCCCCAGCGCCATGTATTTATCAAATTTTAGCTTATATGAGGGATTAATAAATCCAATTAAATCATTAAATAATAACAAGTTTTTTCGGCCATTGAATTGAAATCTGAATATCTCTTTTTTTCCCCATCTTGAGTAATATTTCGAGCGTTTGCATTGATAAAAATGCCCGCTCATTCCAACCTTGTTAAGATAATAACACATCTGTTCTAAAGCAAACTTGCAAATGGCATGTGCCTCAATTCGGGGATACAAAGTGCCGTTATTATCTGTTAAAACAAGGCTTCCATCCGTGGCTACAAACCCTTGGATAACAAATTTGATTAAATCGTTTTCATAAAACAATTTTGGAATAGTTATCTCTGTTCCTTTCTTGCCGATAGGAAAACCCAAAGAATGAATATAATCGAATAACTGGGAATTGACGAAATTAAACTCTATTGCTCTGCAATCCTTCCTGAATCTAAAATTAATTTTCTTATTGCACAATCTCTCAAGCAAAGGAGATACAACATCTTCAAAGAAAGGCAAATCATTATCCAAAGAGCCAGTAATCGTAATAAATTTGCTTTTCCCATTTACCAAGCTTAAGCAACCATCTCCCAATAATATCCCGTATAACAAAGCAACATCCCTATTGACTTTCAGCACACAAAGAATACAAATAAAAACTTTTTATAAATATCTTGCCATTTTAAAGTAAGAAATTATTATTTCTTCCCGAGAACTTTCACAAAGAAGCGTATTCCGTCTTTTTCTTTCCTCGGAATGATATGAATATGCGCGTGCATTACAAGCTGCCCTGCAGGCTCAAGGTTGTTCATAATTATATTAAAACCGTCTCCGAGCTTCTTCTCCAGCAATTCAGAGGCAATCTGCTTCGCAAATTTCAGCATTTCCTCTCCAAGCCTGTCAGGAATATCCAGCAGAGTAGTATAATGTTGTTTAGGGATGACAAGAACATGCCCCGGCTCAACAGGATTGATGTCTTTGATTGCAATAAAAGAATTTCCCTCTTTCACAATGTCTGCTTTAATCTCTTTCCTCACAATCTTGCAGAATAAACAGTCCTTCTCAGAAACAGCCATCTCAGTCCTTCCCAAAATTAAAGGACGGCTTAGGCATATCCAATTTTGTTATATCCACCACTTCATCCCTCTTTTTCTCGTCAAATATGCTCTCATATAATTTCTCCTGCAATATCTGCCTGTTCACTTCTTCTTTCCCAAAATTGAATGAGAATAACTTTCTCCAGAAGGATGTTTCATTCTTTCCGCACAAAGCATTTGCAAGCCTTCCCAATTCCTTGGAAAATGCAGAGTTCTTGTCATAAACCGGGATAGGAATTCTTGTGAATAATGCCTTGACATTAACATTATCATCCCTTATTCTCGCAACAACAGGAATTCCGGAGGCTCTCTCAATCTCCTCAAGCTCAAGCTCAAACTTCGGATTCCTTATCTTGTTCAAAATAATGCCTGTAATCGGCTTTCCTCTCTGTTTTGCTATCTTGGCAGCCCTGAGTGAACAGCTCAATGTTGGATAATCTGGTGTTGAAACAACAAACAAATTATCGGACGCGAGGATAGTTGATAAAATCTCATCGTTCATGCTCGGCGAAGAGTCAATCACAATGAAATCATAGTTATCCTTTATCTCTTTTATCCTTGCTTTCAACTTCAAAGGATTCACATTCTTCTCGTAAACATAGCTTCCGGGGATTACGTCAACGCCGTATCTTGAATGTATTGCATGCTCTATCTTGGATTTTCCCGAAAGAACATGATGTATTGTCTTTTCCGGAGAAACAATATCCATATGCAGTCCAAGATTTGGAGCAGAAAGATTTGCGTCAATGAGCAGGACTTTTTTATTATGCCTATTCGCTAAATCTGCAGCAAGCGCAGCAGAAACAGTTGTCTTCCCGACTCCACCCTTTATTGAAATAATGCCTATTGTCCTAGACATAATTATTATAAGAATTCTTTGTTTAAAAGGGTTTCTAAAATCCCTTTAAAGAAAGTGGACCTATCGAGAATACTTCAAAACTTGTGTTTTGAAGCTTCAAGATTTCACTAAATCTTGACAGTGCTCAAGAATCATTGATTCTTAACATTGCCGCGGAGCTCGGCTCTGCGAGCACTTCGATTCTCGAAGAAAGTGGACCTATCGAGAATCGAACTCGAACCCCTCCCATGCCATGGGAATATCATACCATTAGACCATAGGCCCATTTTGCTTGCCGAAGGATTGAAGCCCGCAATCCATGTAAAAGGAAGGTTGAACTTCAAGGACCTCAAGAGAATACTTTCTCTTGATGGCACCCAAGAACCGAGGGTTCTTGGTGAAACTTGGTTGCCTTAAATAAGACAAGAGCAAGTCAAAATTAGTATAAAAGAAGATATTATAAATCTATTTCTACAGACATTTTTAACAGGGCGGATAGTCCAGTAGTAGAACGACCCGTTCGCGTCGGGTAGACCTGGGTGCGATTCCCGGTCCGTCCATTCTGCTCACCGAAGGATTAAGGCTCGCAGCTCCCAAGCGAGAAGCCTTAAGGCGAGAGTGAGTCAGAATTAATTCTATTCGTCCGAAAGATTCAAGCCCGTCAGTAGTGCGTGAACACAAAATCCGCAGTTGTCATCTTCCGGTAAAATTCCAAATCAGAGCTCTTCTCTTTTGAACTGAAAATAATTAAGTCCAGCCCTTCCCAAAAGAAGAACCATCCTGCTGGCTGGAAAATAACAACAAGTATCTCTTTAAACAGGCTAATGCCGTGATAATAAGCCAGCACAAAAGCCCCAAGAATCATAAACACAAATCCAAAAACCAGGAAAAGAGATCCTTTTTTTACAACGCCTGCTCTTTCTTTTTCAAGCATTTCATGATGCTTCTTGAAATGGTCTTTCAGCCTCTTCTTTATAACTGCTTCTTTATCCAGTCTTCTCAATGCAGCAGGAATCAGGAAACGAAGCTCAAATACTCCCGGTTTTATCTCCCTTGTAGCCCTCTTTGCTTCGTCAAGAAAATCAACAGATAAAGCTCTCTGCGAATCAGGTCTCGGGTCAAAATCCGAGAAAATCTCATTATAACTGTCGAGAATAAGGCTTACCTCAGCTTTAGCCATAAGCTCGTGCTCTTTTTCATCAACCTCATTCATAAACTAGAAGATACTAATGGGATATTTAAAAGTTACCTAGATTAAGATTATTTAATCCGCGTCTCAACAATTTTACCGGCTTTCTCAAACTGAATTTCTGAGTTTATCAGCTTTCTCAAAGTGTCCCTCAAATCAGCTATTTTCACCCTTATCTGCTTCGTCGTATCCCTGTCCCTTATGGTCACATCTTTTTTCTTGGCAGATTCCTCATCAATTGTTATGCAATACGGCGTTCCAGACTCGTCATTTCTTGCATATCTCTTGCCAATGCTGCCCGATTCATCATATGCAACGTTCCACTCTTTCTTCAGATCTTTCAATATCTCTTCCGCAAGTTTTTCATAATGCTCCCCCTTCACAATTGGAAACACTGCTGCCTTTATCGGAGCAATCCTAGGGTTTAGATGCAAAATAACATTTTCTCTCTTGGAGTCAAACTCATAAGCGTCAACCAACGCAGCAAGAAACATCCGTTCCATGCCAAAAGTAGGCTCAATGACTCTCGGAACAACTTTCTTCCCCGTAGCCTCGTCAAACAATTCCAGAGACTGCTTGGATTCCTTCATATGCTGCCCCAGGTCGTACTGCCCCCGGTTGGCGTTTCCGGCAATTTCTTGGCTTCCAAATGGAAACTCGTAATCCAAATCAAAAGTTGCAGAGGAATAATGGGAAAGCTCTGACTTCATATGCTCTCTTATTTTTATTTTGTCCAAATTCAATCCTAGTCCTTTGTAAAACAAAATCTGTTCTGCGAGCCAATATGCATGCCACTCATCAAATCTCTTTTCGCTTAACATCTTTCCAATCGTCGTCTCTCTCAGGTTATCTTTTCCTTTCTCCTGGGTCTCCGCATCAAGCAGCCTTACCTTTACCTTGAGATGCTCTGCGTCCAACAGAGAACACTTCATCTCAGAAGGATTGATGAAAAATTCAAATTCTGCAATATGGAACTCCCTGCATCTGAATAAGAAATCTCTCGGAGCAATCTCATTTCTAAAACATCTTCCTATTTGCGCGATCCCAAAAGGCAGCTTCTTCCTGCTTGTTTCCTGAACTAGCTTAAAGTCCATAAACATTCCCTGGGCAGTTTCACCTCTCAAATAAACCTCAGTTTGGTCAGATCCAACTCGCGTCTTGAACATTTGCTCAACCATCTTGGCATGTTCCCAATCATATTCGCCGCCGCAGTTGCTGCATTTTATCTTTCCAAGATTAGGTTTGTCAATTTTGCCTGACTTTTTGCATTTCTTGCATGCCACAAGATAATCATTAACATTAAAATTAGCAATATGCCCTGAGGCCTTCCATGTTTTAGGATGGCTTATGATACTGGCGTCAATTCCCAGCATATAATCTCCTCTGTGAACAAAATAATTCCACCATTCATTCTTCAGGTTGTTAAACAGCTCTATTCCCAATGGTCCGAAATCCCAGAATCCGGATAATCCGCCGTAAATCTCGCTGCTCCTGAACACAAAACCCTTCCTCTTGCAGAAAGCTGCCAACTCATCAATTGTAAGCTTTCCTTCTTTCTTCTCAGAACTTTCGCTTTTCTTCATAATTCTAAAAACTTTAATTTAAACGATTTCAAACAAAAAATAAAACAAAATCAAGAATTACTTCTTGATTCCGCCCATTCTGCACACTGTTGTGTTGCACTTAGGGCATTTTCCTTTTGCGATTTTAGTGCCTTTGGAAGTTGTACTTTCGACTGGATCTTTTATGTCAACTTTTGCCTTGCACTTCACGCAATATCCTTGTGTTGCCATTTTTAACCTCCTTGTGGTTTATCTTAAAAAGAGATTTAGCCTGCTTTTAAATGTTTATATTATCGATATTCACGGGAAAGTTATAAAAACAACCGACTCTTCATAACATAATGAAGAAACAAGCCGCTCTCAAGGTCATTCTTCTCCTTTCCGTAGCAGGACTCCTGTTCTCAGGCTATCTTTCATACACAGAAATATTCCAGAATGCCGCGGGATATTGCTATTCAGCATCCTGCTCCTCCGAGATATCAGGCATCCCTGTTTGTGTCTATGGCTTTGTCATGTATCTGATAATCTTTGTTCTGTCAATTCTAGGCTTAAATGCTAAGAAATAAAGTAGGATAAGCGCACGTCTCTTTGTTCACCGCAGCGAGCAAGTCCACAGCATCAGCGAGGAACTGCACAGCAAGAGTGAATCAAAGATAACGAAGCGCACGCCAGGAATCGAACCTGGACAAATCCGGGCTGCAGCCGAACGCAGTACCATTGTGCCACGTGCGCATAAAAAAGAATAACCCTCGTATCTTTTAAACTTATCCGAGACTCTTTACCAATTCCTGGACTTTCTGCTCAATCATATCAACTCTCTTGCTTACTCCATAAGCATCGTCCTCTGCGCAATCATTTATTTCCCAGAGAGTTATCAGCTTGCCCTTGAAATATTCAGGAGCCACATTGTCTGCAACAATTATCACCCTGTCTGCCCATTTAAGAAGAAAATCATCCACTTTCTTTGCCCCGTTATCCATTACAGGGATATTCTTGTCCCGAAGCACGCGAACAACTGTTCTTGACATGTATGGATGCATTAAATCAAGAATTATGCCTGCGCTCTTTGCTTGCGCCTTCTCGCCCTTGTAAAGATGCTTGAACACCAGCTCAGCAACCTTGCTTCGAAAGCGATTATGCTTGCACACGAATAGAATATTCATACATTTCCTTTATTTCCGCACTTTATAAAGAAAATTGCATTAAATCATAATAATAGAATGAACGCTCCCGACAGGATTTGAACCTGCGACCTCCGGATTACTTTCGCGGAAGACTTTCCCGAAAGTCTCGGGAAGCTTCGGCTTCACGATAGAAGTCCGATGCTCTATCCAGGCTGAGCTACGGGAGCTTAATGATAAACCGAATAAATCGTTTATAAGATTATCCTTTTATTATTACCCTCATCCAATAACTTCTTAAACAATTATTCCCTGTCAAACTCATGGAAGACATTAAACTCGCATTTTTAGGCACAGGAAGCGCAATTCCAACCAAAAAGCACAACCATGTTGCTATTTTAGCCAGCTTCGCTGATGAAAACCTGCTTTTTGACTGCGGTGAAGGCACCCAGAGGCAGTTCAGATACGCTGAAATCTCTGCAACCAAGATAACTAAGATATTCATCACACACTGGCATGGAGACCACATCCTCGGCCTTCCGGGTTTGTTCCAGACCCTGGCAATGTCCAATTATTCCAGGACCCTGCATATTTACGGTCCAAGAGGAACAAGAAGATTCATCCAGCTAATACAGGAGCTTATCTTTGACTTCCACATTAACCTCGAAGTTCATGAAATAAGCTCCGGAACAGTCCTCGAAACAAGAGACTACAAAGTAGAAGCAGCTGAAATGTCTCATGGCACGCCAACACTCGCCTACTCCCTTATCCTTAAAGACAAAATTCGATTAAACAAAGCAAAAATAAAGAAGCTAAAACTCCCAAACTCTCCAATCCTGAAAGAATTGCAGCAGGGAAAAGATATAACTGTAAACGGAAAGAAAATCAAAGCAAAATCCGTGGTTTATGTTGAAAAAGGAAAGAAAGTAACCTTTGTTCTCGACACTTCTTACAACGAAAGAGCAGTCGAGCTTGCAAAAGACTCTGATATTCTCGTAACAGAATGCTCTTTCTCAAAAGAAGATGCAGATAAAGCAAGGGAATACAGGCATCTCACCTCAGAAGATGCGGCAAAAATAGCAAAACTCTCAAAATCCAAGAAGCTCCTGCTCACTCATCTCTCATTTAGGTACGAGCATAATCCCCATTTAATAGAAAAAGAAGCAAAACGCATTTTCAAGAACACAAAAGTAGTAAATGACCTTGACGCCCTTGTTATTTAAAGCTGGTTAAGATTAACTGAAACTCCAATCTGTTTGCCATAGCAGATAACAACTCGTAAATTCGTTTAAAAGCCTTCTTCCAGTCCTCTAAGAATGCCCTTCTTCCTTAGCTGGTTTATCCCAGAAGAGGAATATTTGTAGATTATGTCTGC
>JALOQH010000027.1 GCA_025453475.1 archaeon
GTATGCAAAGGTTGAAGCGAGTGCTGGCTTGCTCGGAGGACAGGCAAGTTATCAGAAATCTGCTTTGCCGAACGCATGGAGAATATGCAATGTCGGGAGTGATGGTGTTATTGGTAGCAATGATGACTGCCAGCTTGTGGAAGAGGGGAGAACAACAGGGGTGCGTGTGCTTGGGCAGAGCGACGCTCTGTCAAGACAGCTTATACAGGATTCAAGAGATGCTTTGCTTGAGGCAGCAAGGCAGCATGGACAGAAATATGTCAAACTCAAGAGCGGCAACCCAATTGATGTTGATGCTGCACCTGTTTCGTTAACTGACTCTGCGCAATGCCAGAATTTCATGAGCATAACTGACTGCAATATTCTGTTTAATATATGCGACCCTGTAATCTGCCCATCTTCGAGATGCGACTTGGGAGGAACTTACAGAGTTGATGATGTTGTAAGAAGCGGAATAATCGGAAGCACTTTGCTTTGCTTCCCTAATTTTGGACTGCCAAGCAACGGGGGAGTTGTTATTCCTGTCTGCCTGACCGGAATTCAGGCAGGGCTTGACGGATGGATTAGCATTCTGAAGAATCACAGGGACTGCTTGCAGGAAAGCCTGACAAGCGGGCAGATGATAGGGATATGCGATGAGATTTATTCTGTTTACAAGTGCAAGTTCTTCTGGGAGCAGGTTGCACCATTTGTGAATCAGCTTATTCCAAAGCTTGTTGGAATGGCATACGGGCAGAAAGGAGCAAGGGGCGGAGGAGAGTATGCGAATGTGCAAAACGCATGGGATAACATGAGAAAGTCAATGAATTATTTCACGCAGAGCTATGCTGCAAATTCGTTCACAGCATTCAAGGCAAAGTCAATTGAACAGGTTGGATTTGAATTCTGCCAGGGTTCAATATCTGCGGTTCTGCCGAAAGGATTCAAGGGATTGGTTGAACCTGAAAGCCCATCGCAGTTCCATGCATGGTTTGATTCTGAGAAATACAGCGATGTTACTGTGCCTGCAACTGCGCAGTACAAAGTATTTTACCATATTTATTCTGGAAAGAATGCAGGAGTGAGCTTCCAGGTTTACCTGAAGAGTCCTCCCGAGTCAAGTTACTATGCTTCAACCCCAAGGATAAATGTTGCGACAGGATTTATCGGGGCTGACCAGTACAAGAGCGAGACTAAAGATTTCACAGCGCCAGAGGGATACAAAGAACTTTGCGTTGTTGTGAACAATGAAGAGAAATGCGGATTCAAACAGGTGTCTACAAGCATGGCTGTCAATTATGTAAGGGATACATATACTGCAGGAAGAATAAACCAGAAAGATATAACAAGCGAGAGAGGATGCACGAGCGGTACACCAAGCATGAGCACGCTTGGAGGATTAGCCACGAATCTTAATCCGCAATCTGCTCTTTCAGAGGCAGCAATGCCTGATGATTACCAGAGGGGAATAATCAGGATTTGCGCGAGCAAGGATCCTGGAGCAGGGACAGAGCCTGGGAGATATGTCGATGTTGGTTATTGCGGAGATCCGGCGATGCGGTGCTGGCTGGACAAGTATAGTGTTGACAGGGCAATTGGAGCTGAGAATATCGGACTGAGGAATGAGACATTGACTTCATTGGGGGCGTATGCTGACCAGAATCTTGAGAAAGCAGGGTATCTGCTCAGCAATAATGCTGTTGCTCAGCTTGATGAACTTGAAAAGAGAATTTCCAAGGAAGCAAAGACCGCGGAAGGATTGAAAAAACTTCTGGCTGATGCGGAGAACCTTAGCTTGTACTTGGTTTATAATCATCATAAAGCGCAATTGTTCCTGATTGAAGCAAAAGCCCTGGGAGCATATGCAAGAGAGATAATCACAAAGAATTTGAAGGAGATTGCGGGGCTTGCAGCAAGTCCAACAAGCAAGACTGCTGAGAGCGGATCAGTGGAGAGAGTAATTTCTGGATTCAGCTTGAGCAAACCGTACAAAGAATATAGTTCTGAAACAGGGCAGAAGACAACGATTCTGCTAAATGGAAAAGATATAGGATTAGAAATTGGACCTGTTATCGGGCAAATCTCCAAAGATGACTTTTACTATGGAACAGATTATGCTATAAGTGCCAAGACTAAGGACGGAACTTACTTATTTGGGAAAGTGGACAAAGCGACAAACAAAATTGTTCTGGATAGCACTGCTAGGACAACTCTCGGGAAATTTGTAAACTCTCTTTCCGCGGAAAATCTGAAGTCTCTCAGAGAAACTTTGCAAGCAAGTTCTAATACTGACGCTATTGATCAACTTTATAGATACTTCAACGGGAAAGAGTTAACTAATATGCCTACTGCCAGCGGAACGGTTGCCAATACCGGCGCTGGTCCGGGTGAGAAATTAGTCAGTCGCTTATCCTTAAACATTCCGTACAGTCCATCATATGGTTCAATGATTGTTTTGCTTGATGGCAAGGAAACGGATGTTACTCTTGATGCTGGGACTTACGTTTCTCTTTTGCATTATCCCAAGCCCACGGATAATACTGCGGAAATTATTGGTAATATAGGAAAGGATGGCACCATTACATTGCTGCCGCGTGCTCAGAGCATGTTGTCTGTAAAATCTTACGGCGCCGATTTGTACACTCTTCTTGCGCAGGGGGTTAAGGTCGAGAGTGATAAAAAAATATTTGTTATAGCTACATCTACGGCTGCAAACCAGCAGACGCCCTCTACGTCATCTGGTTCGGGTGTGCAGGTTACTACGCCGGTTAAATTCACATTATCTCCATTCCAAGGTGAAGCTAAAACAATCCACATTTCTGGCGGGTTCTGGGGGAGTAAGCCGAGACCAACTAGTCTTTACATAACCTCGAGGGCATATGAGGATTTTATCTTTGTAAATCTTTATGAAGCTCTCGATTCAAATGTCGGCTCAGTAACTGCCCCATTGCCAAGGGAAACTGGATTCGAAGAAGACCAAAAGATTAAATTCGGCAGTGCTATTTCTCAGGGCAATAGGGAATATCTTGCTTTGGGCGTGTATTGCCCCGAGATTTTTGAGTATTTGGATGATAACGCCGAATATTTCACAGACAATACTATAACTTCAAGTAAGTCGAAGGCAGCGAAGGCGAATCTTGCGATAAATACTTTAGATGGCAGGAAACATGTATATGCACAATTGCCAAATGCGGGTCAATTTTTGCCCACGAATATTTACTTCGAGAATAATAATATTTATCTTAGAACAAACGGCATTACGGATAATAAGATTGGAACAGTCTCTGAAGGGAATATTCTGATACTCCACAATAGCGATTTCAATGAGCATTGGGGAGAAGTTAAGATTTATTACCCCACGTTATATAATCTGATTAATGGGGCGATAGTAGACGGAACTAATGTTTTATACAAGGAAGCGGCAACAAACTATGTTAATAATTTAATCTTGTCCATAAAAGATTCTGCTCCAAGTATACTGGGATTTGATGACAATGCCAGAACCGATGATATCTATTATTCCTGGGACTCCGCGAGCAATATGTGGACTTGGAGATATTCTACCGAAAGTAAATGGAAAACTGTAGCAACAGACCCGGATGATAGCGGTAATGTTAACAATGTCCCATTCGTGCGAAGTTTGCTTGCATTGTATAAACCTACTAAAGATCCTCTTGCAAAGACCAAGGGCATCTCTCTTTTGGTAAACCGGGTTATGGAAAATAAAGAGCCGGGTTCTAAACTAATTGCCGGTAAAATCGCCCAGGGATTTACTACTATGGGCTATGCTACCCTGAAGGAGCCGAAGGTCTCGTTTTATTTCGCAGGAAGCACGCCTGTCTTTAAAGTTGAGAGGGGTACGTATGTGGGCGGTCCCGGTGAGGGAGGTATGCCTCCGGCGGAAATTATCTATTTCAAGTTTAGCAATGGATTATGGTATTGGGCGGTTGGCGCTCCTTCTGACTGGAAAGATGTAAATTCCGGCGTAACTGACAGGGAGAGCCAGACAGCTATTTCATTATATCCTGCAAAGAATATTCCTCAAAATACAGCAATAATAAAGAAATTGCAGGGCATTACGGACTTTAACGAAGGTGCTTTGAGAATATTCTATGTAAAATCATAAATGCGGGTGCAAGAGATTGCTATCTCTGAACCCTCGATAGAACCTTTTCTGATTCTCTCTTGCCTTAAGGTTTCTCGCTTGCCAAATAGAATTATTTTCGATTCACTCTTGTATTGAAGCTCCTCATCTGATGATTGCGGGCTTCAATGAACTCTTTTTGATTTGCTCTCGTCTTGGGGTTCCTCATCACGATTGCGGACCCCAATACTTCGGCAAACAAAAATGCGGGTGCTAGGGTTCGAACCTAGGTATGCACTAAGCAACGTCGGCCTAAACGACGCCCGTTTGACCACTCCGGCACACCCGCTTGATAATGCGGGGATTGGGGCGTATAAAAAAGTATGGTTTGTTATCTGAACGATTGATTGTTATCTGATTGGACAGGGCTATTATCTACTATGGCAAACAGTTTGGAGCTTCATCAACATTTTAATTAAAAAGCCAGAGTGCTAAAAGGCTCAAACTATTTCTTCTTTGCCTTTTGGGCTTTGGCTTTTTCGCGCTCTGCTTCTTTTTCTGCACTTGCTACCTTTGCCTTTAGTTTATCCTCGAGGCCAAGTCTGTCAATTAACTCCTTGTATCTGTTTCTGATTGTGACTTCTGTTATTCCTGCAACGTCTGCAACTTCCCTCTGGGTTTTCTTTTCATCGTTCATTAATGCTGCGACATATAATGCTGCGGCTGCGATTCCTGCCGGTCCACGCCCGGAGGTGAGCTCGGAAATATCTGCGCGCTTCAGGATTTTAAGAGCTTCATTCTGGGCTTTTGGCGAGAGGTGGAGAATAGATGAGAATCTTGAGATGTAATCCTTGGGACTTGATGGAGTGACTTTGATTTTAAGCTTTCTTACGATGAATCTGTATGTTCTTCCGATTTCTTTTCTTTCTACATCTGATGCTGCTGCAATCTCGTCGAGAGTTCTTGGGATATTATATGAACGGCAGGCTGCATAGATGCATGCGGCGATTACTGATTCCATTGAACGTCCGCGAACGAGACCACGCTGGAGAACGAAGTTGTAAACTCTTGAAGCTTCGTCTCTTACAACACTTGGAAGATTGAGAAATGAGGCTACTCTTCGCAATTCTGCCATTGCGAGACGGAGATTGCGCTCTATTGAAGTTGAGACACGCTCCTGCCATTTTTTTAGACGCAGAAATTTTCTTGTCTGCCCGCTTTCAAGCTTGTAGATGTCTGAGATTTCACCGACATTTGTTGTTAAACCCTTGTCGAATTTCTGCATAGAAATTGGAGCTCCGCCCCTGCCTTTTTTATCACTTTTGTCGAACTGCCCGCCAACATCCTGGCCAGTGTCAACCATTTTTTCTTCAACAATCAGACCGCAGTCATTGCAGATTATCTCGCCTTTCTGGTCGTCATATGTAAGATTAACAGATTTACACTCAGGGCATCTTTTAACATACGTCATTATAGATTTATGCGATAGATTTATAAATCTTGCTGTTTTGTGAGTATTTAAACCTTTCTATTCACTCTTTCTTGTCAGCGACGAGAATTGCATTAACATGACCTTCCCTGGTGGGCCTATTGGTTATTCTTGCTCTTCCAAGCGATGTTTCGATTATTGCACCCTTCATGAGACGATTTTGACGGGCTAAGAACTTGTTCTGAGGGGTTTCTTCAACGTTCTTTATCTCTGCGCGCTTGACTTTGCTGTCAATCAGGACATTTGCAATGTTGGATTTCAACAGAACTGTCTTTGTTGCACCGCCGCGAACACGTGTTTGCTTGGTTTTTGTCTCTCCAAGAACAACAATGCGCTCCTGCCCCTCTCTTTCAAATAGTTTTGTCTTTCTAAGCTTGTGATATTTCCCGCTTGTTATCTTTCTTCCGCGATTCATATTTCTATTGGAAAGGGTTCATTTATAAATATTTGGTTTGACATATGCCTGCGAGAATAGATAAATTTAAATATGGCGCGAATTGTCAGCAATTATGGTAAACGGAATAGAGAGACCACTTGACCTTTTGAATGCTTCAAAGGGAAAGGAAGTTCTTGTTCAGTTGAAAGGAGACAAGCAGTTCGTTGGAACTCTCGTCGCATTTGACATACATGTAAATGTTGTTCTGGATAATGCGAAGGAGATGGAAAACGGAGAGGTAAAGAAGAATATCGGCATCACCTTTTTGAGAGGCGATACAATAATCTTCATTTCGCCTGCGTCTACCACTTCATTGAATAAATAACTATAAAAATAATAGAATACTAGCTTGAAAGAGAGGTGAACTAATGAATTCGTCATTTAAAGACACAGTTGATAATCTTCTTTTAGGAGTTTGTTTTGTCGATTGCGACAAGAAAATAACTTATTGGAACAGGGGCGCTGAGAACCTTATAGGATTGAATGAAAAAGAGGTAATGGGGAAGAAATTTGGGATATCAAAGGAGAACTGCCCCGTTGGATTAACGCTGGGGGATGGCGAGCAGAGAGAGTCTGATGCTTTTCTTAAGCATAAGGGTGGAGAGAAGATTCATGTCAAGTTCAGAGTTACGCCGATTCGTGATGTTCAGGAGAAGATTGTCGGTGCAACAGTTATGTTTCATGATATGTCAAAAGAGGTTATACTTGTCAACAAGATAAAAGAACTGCAGCGCACATCATCTTACGATTTTCTTACAGGATTGCCAAATAGGTTAATGTTCGAGAAGGCTCTGACTTCAAGGTTTGAAGAGATGCAGAGAAACAACAGGGAGTTCGGTTTGTTATTTCTTGATATTGACAATTTCAAGAAGATAAATGATAACTACGGGCATAATGTTGGCGATTTAGTATTGCAGATGGTTGCGAAAAAACTGCAATCCACATTAAGACCCTATGATACTCTTGGAAGATGGGGCGGGGAGGAGTTTGTCGCATTAATCCCGCATGTTAACCGGGAACAGTTATATGCTGTTTCTTCTAGGCTAAGAAGCATGGTTGAGAGGTCAAGCTTGTTTACAGGAGATATTGTAGTAAAGGTTACGTTATCTATCGGAGCAACCCTTTCAAAATCAGATGATTCAATTGATTCTTTGGTGAAGCGGGCAGATAAACTGATGTATATGAGCAAGACAACTGGAAAGAACAAAGTTACTATTGAAATGAAGAATTAGATTTTTGACAGAATTGCATCTGCTCTTTCCGAGACTGTGGCGAATGGTAGGATAACGGGATTATATCCTAATTTTGTATATGTCTCAACCAGCTTATTTTGTATATCTATCTGTTTTTCTTTTGTTATCACTCTCCCTTCCTGTTCATAAAAATCCAAAAAATCCAGTATAAACACGCCTGCATATCTGGTTTTCATAACATAATCCAATTCTTTCTTTGGAATTGGCAGATTTTGCAAGAGGTAATAAGAAAGTGTGTCTCCAAATCCCCTATCCACAAAGAAAATTCCTTTTTCTGATTTGGCAAGCTGTTCTTTTTGAAATT
>JALOQH010000028.1 GCA_025453475.1 archaeon
CGGAAGCGAAGATGAAAATGAGGGGGAGAGTGAGGATGCGCAGGTTCAGGATATGGGGGGCGTATGGGTCATGAAGTATGGAGAGAATTACCTGAGGTTCTCCAATTCACCTGAAAGCGTCGAAAACCTCTCAGTAATGATGATTTCAGGACCTGAGAAGTATGCTGATAAGAATGTCTATATTGCATCCCAGAATCCCGGCATTGCAGAGGAAATCGCCCTGAATATCGGGCAGTTATCATCCCGCGTCCAGATGGCATGCTACGGCAAGTGCGAGCAGAATTACCCGGAAAAGGACTGCAACAGCACAATGGTTGTTTTTAATGAATCTATTGAGAATTATGCGTATGAAAACGGCAATTGCGTATTCATCTACGGAGATATGCGGGCTGCTGATGCATTCTTGTACAGACTGTTCGGGATAAACAATCCGGAACAATAATGTTTAAAACAAAGAAAACAGGATAAAGGATATGGCAAAAAAGAAGATAGTCAAAAAGAAGGAAAGTTTCAGGAATAAATTCGACAAAGAGGCTGCAATGATACTTCTGGGAATAGCTGTGCTTGTGGTGGTATTTTTGGTATTTTATTTTGCATTCCGAAATGCCGGCAAGGTGAATTATGAGGGCATGACATTTGTGATGGAAAGATACGGGGAAATTGAGGTTTATCACTATGCATACCTGTTCAACAGCTCGAGCGGGCAGATGTATGAGTACAATCTTTATCTAAGATATAATCCCGAGGAGAATAAGGTTCCGATTGAAGGCGGAGAGATAGAATTCTCTGCAACAAGGACAAACTACATAAGCATAAACGCGACGGATTTGAGATGCGAGCAGACAGTAATCGCGGGCGCGACACTCTCGCAATTCATGACAAACAACATGCTAAAAGTCAAGGGCGCGACTCCAAACAGGGATGAAGCAAAGGCAAATAACCTTACTTATATGACCTGCAACAGCACGCCTCTGAACAATCCTGTGGTGATGATAGTTCCTGGCAATGAAACAAAGGTTGTGAATGACAAGCAGTGCTACACCATAACCGTAGCTAACTGCGAGATTCTCCAGGCTGTTGAAAAGTTCATAGTGCAGTCAATAATTGACGCGAAAGAGAGAAATTCGGAGTAAGTTCTAGGTTTATTTTATCAGGAAGCTGAGAGCCTGTATTCCATAATATGCGACAAGCGTGACTATTACTCCGGCGAGGATAACACCCAAAGAGATGTATGCAAATGCTCTCTTTTTTGACATGCCAAGAGCCCATGCGCCAAGCGTGCCTGTGTAGGCGCCTGTTACCGGAAGAGGAACTGCAACAAAAAGCATCAGCCCAAAGTAACCGTATTTCTCGACTTTCTCATGGATTTTCTTTCTTGAACGCTCAAGAGTTTTATGGAAAAACCGTGAGTAGGCAGGGATTTTCAGGAATAATTTGTTGATTGTCTCAAGAAAAATGAAGACTATCGGAACAACCAGAATATTTGCAATGGTGCAGAGCAGAAATGAGAAGAATGGGGAATAGCCATAAGCAAGGGCGAGAGGTATGCCTCCTCTTAATTCTGATATCGGCGCAAGGTTTAGCAGTATAATCTGGATTAAGTCATTCATTGTTATCTCTTCCTTGCTTTCTTTTTAATTATTCTGGCTCTCCTGGGGAAAGCTTCCCTGAATAAAGAACAAATGTCGCTGTAAACGGGAATTCCTTTTATCTTAAACAGTGAGACATTGACAAACCAAAGGGCAACAACGAGGAGCGTTGAACCGAGATACCAGACCGCTTTATGAGCAACATCAAAATATTGGAACCCTTTTATGAAGAGAAAGCTAAAGAATGCGATGCGCAGAATATTCAAAACAAGAAAAGAAACCATAAGAAAGGAGATACTCCTTATTCTTGTCTTTGATTTCATCGGTGTTGTCAGATTCAGGATAAGCAGAAGATAATATGCTGAACCTGCAATGCATGCCGGGATAAGCTCTATTGCATAGCTGTTGAGGATGAAAGTGCTGTTCTCGAGGGCAACATCATAGAACAGGCTCAGAATAAAATAGGATGAATAGACTGTCAGCGGAGTGAATATCAGATAGAAAAGCCAGATGCTCGGGAAAGCAATCAGGACAAGGATGATGTATCTTACAAGAAGATTAAATGACTCTTTGATATTCATGAAAAATAAAAGAAAAGAGAGTTAATAAATTATGGTGAAATTATCTCTTTGCAAGCTTTACTGCAACAACAATTATCAGGATTATCAGGATAAGATTGATTATTCCGATTATCCAGATAAGCGAGGATTTTGTTGAGAACTTGCTCTTCAATGAAGAGAACCATGAAGATGAAGCAATATTGACTGCAACAAGCTTTGAGTCTACCTTATTGGAGCCAGCTGTTGATTCGATTGTGAATGTCTTCTCTCCCGAAGCATCCTTGTTGACTGCAAAAACAAGCTTAACATCCTTGCTTTGCCCGCCGTCAAGCGTGACTATCCTGTCTGAGATTGAGCTGAGTGTTGCCCAGCTATCATAGCCGTTTACGCCAAGTATAAATGTTGTCTTGTTTGACCCAAGATTCTTCAGTGTTGCTGTAACTGACATTTCCCTGCCTGCAACAACGTTTGAATCGTCGAGCTTTGGTGTTATCTGCGAGTATCCTGTTAAGGCTGGGATTGTTGTTGTGTTAACTCCGCCAACAACTTTTATCTGGACTTCATAAGTATCTGATTCCTTTCTGTAGGTGTCAGAAGAGGTGCTGTATGAGAAGCTTGAGATAAGCTTGATTGAGTAAACGCCATTCTCTGCAGTGTATGGGACTACAAATGAGATATCGAAGTCTTCTGATTCACTTGAGTCAATGTCAAAGGTTGAGCTCTTCTGCGAGAGTCCAAGCTTTGTATTTGATGCCTGAACATAAACCTTGTCCTCATCCTTTGTCCCGATATTGTAGGCTGTGCCTGTTATTCTTACTGTGTCTCCTGCCTGAACTATCTCCGGGGCGGTTAAATCGTCAAGCATAACCTCATTCGCTTTTCTTTCTATCTCGAGGCTTTCTGCACTCTCAGAATTGCAGGTTACATCTTCGTCTCCGTCAACGTATGCCTTTACATAGACTACGTATCTGCCATCAGAATCTTCAAGTTCTGATGGTGCGGTGAATTCAAATGTGACTGTCTCTGAGTCGTCTTCATCTATTGAAACTTCCTCTTCAAGGCTTGTTTCGTCATCAATTTCAACAAACTCATCTTCATCTGTGTCCCAGATTGCAAGCTCAACAACAAAATCTTCATCATCGCCGACGTTGTTCTCAATTTCTACATCGATTCTTATCTGGTCAAATGGCTTCCAGCTCCATTCGTCATCTGAGTCAACATCTTCAATATCAGTTATGTCAATGTCTGAAGCATTTACATCGCCGTAATCGCAGAAGTATCCTGTAAGGGAGTAAGTATATGTTGCAAGATCTGTTCCTGTTGAGGTCTCCAATAAGATGTCAACATCGTGGGAGCCTAGTTCCAAATCACTGACATCTTCTGCGGCATTTACATTGACAAGTGTTGATGCGCCTGCTGCAAGTGTGAATGTTGTGGATGAAAGCGTAACGTTCAAACTGCCTGATGCTGAAAGAACAAGATTTGCGAGTGCTGTATTGCCGGTATTGGTAATATTAATAGTGCCGTTCTGGGATGTTGTCAGAGCTGTTTTTGAGGTGATTGTTGCTGTTGTTGCAGATGATATTGCTATTGTAAGTGTTTCCTGGTCTGTTGCAGGAGAAGTTGTATTTGTCTTTGCCTTAAGAACAGGATATGTTGTTCCGGAGGCATGAGCAGGTATATTATATACTGCTGTGAATGAAATTGGTGTTGAGTCATTTGCAATTGTAGTAATTGAAGGAAGGCTTGTCCATGAGCCTACTGTGCCTGCTGAGCTCTCAGAGAAATTGAGGGTTACTATTCCAACTGTGCCGGAATAAGTTGCATTGAATGTAACTGTAACGTCAGAATTATGCGATGTTGTTCCTGAATAAGACAGGGCTGTTATCTCAAGGGCTGCTGCGCTTGCAAATGAGAGCAGCATTGCTAATGCAATTAGTGAGAAAACACTTATCACGATGTATTTAGATGCCATGTTCTGTTGTAACTCCCTAATTACACTACTTTATAAATATTTCGATTTGTTCAAAGGGGGTTGATTTTGAGAAAGTTTAAATAAAACAGATATCTGCTAAAATAGAGAGAGGTAATTGATAAAATGGTTATTAGAGCGAGGGAGAATGTTGTCGGCGCATGGGCGTTCCTCTCAGGGATTGTTCTTGCAATATTGGTCGGGGTTTTTGCGTCCCAGAATATCAACCCATATCTTGTCTGGGTTCTGATGGCGCTGGGAGTTGTTGTTGGTTATTTTGTCGCTGAGAAAGATGTGCAGACATTCCTTTTTGCATCTGTATCCCTTGTTGTTGTAAGCTATTTCGGGGTTTCCGGATTTGTGCTGAATGCTGCGCTTACTGGCGCGCAGGTCGGCAAGGTTGTTTCATCTGTTCTCGGAACACTGCTTATATTATTCGTGCCTGCAACAATTGTAGTAGCATTAAAGACTGTGTTTTCTATATCCAGGGTAAAAGTCCAATAAGATTATGGGAAGAGATTATCGGGACTGGCTAAACAACCTGCGTGAGCCACAATGGGTCATTGAGATGAGAGACTATTATTATAAGCACGGGACTTACAGAGCAGAGGATTTAAGGAGAGTTCTTGGAGAGCCTTCGAGAGGGGTTAGCACAAATCCTGAAGAAATGAGGAGATTATTCTTGAGCAGACTACCAAGTATTCATTAAAACATAGAAAAATCTCCTTATAATTGCATATTCAAAAATAGTTTATGAAACTTATAACCCTGACTGCATAGAAAGATTAACCTGCCAGGAAATCAGTTTTCTTTTCCTTGGTTGGTGCAGGCGCCTTGTGGATGTCTGCAAACTGAGGAGTTGCGATTATGATGTTTTCTCCAAAGCCTGCAATCTTGCCTTCTATGGCGTCGACTGTCTTCTTTATCTTTGCAATTGCTCTTTTAAGCTCAATTATGTCTTTGCCCTTCAGTGGGCGGATGTCTACAACAGCTATTGTGAATCCCTCACGAAGTGCGTTTAATATTGCGTTGATATCATCAAATTCTCTAAGCAAGAAAGGCTTTACAACAACTTTGTTATCCTTGGCTGTTGAGGAGCTAAGGTCGATTTCGACAAACTCGTCGGCGTCCTCTTTTCCAAACAACTTCTTAAAGTTAAACACCATGACTAATATTTGAATGAGGGACTATATAAATATTGCTGTTGTAATGCAAAATATATATTAGAAATTAATTTTTCTGCTTCGAAACAAGATTTGTCAGTTCTTTCCGCAGATTTTCGGCTTTTTCCCCAAAAATCTTCTCCTGCTTTTCTATCGACGATATTCTCAGCTCCAAAAGATGCTTTTTCTCCCCAAGTTCCTTCAAAAGGGAGGATTTTTCGGAGCGAATCATCAATCCTCCGACAATTTTGTAGACTTCTCCTGAGGATTTTGCAAGTTCAGAGAGCGCATTCTCTATCTCACCAAGTTCAACCTGAATTGTCTGCTTCTGCATCAGAAGATTCTGCAGGTTCTGCTCAACTGCCTGCGCTTCCTGTATTTTCCTTTCAGTCTCAGAATCAATGCTCATTGTCAAATCCCATTACAAAGCCTTAAGTTTTACAATCTGCGTCCTTGGCTTGTAGAATATCTTTGAGTTGCAGTGCGGGCAGATAAATCTTTTTTCGAGAATTTTATTTGTGATTGGTTTCTCGCACTTGAAGCATTTGTATTGTGCCATATTATTTGTTATTTTGGACTGTTTTTAAAGATTTGCCTTGAACAAATCTTTATTTCTTTGAATTTAAGTGATAGGCTGGACCTGCGAATATCTTGCCTGTTTTTTCGCACTTCCAGATGCCTGGGGCGATTCTTACCGCATATCCGCTTGGGCAAAATGGAGACTTCTGCCTTTTTCTCTGCAAGACTTCAATTGCATTAAGGTTCTTTCTAACATTGGTGCCGTATCCTGCACCAAATCGTCCTGCTGCTCCTACTTTCTTTGTTTTTGAACCCATGTTTGTTTTTTGTTGAATTTAAGTTATTTTGACTCACCTTCATCTTAAGGCTCCTCCCCTGAGGGCTGCGGGCCTTAATCTTTTGGTGAGCAAAATGGGGATGCTGGGATTTGAACCCAGGTCACGAAGTCCCAAACCTCGGATGTTACCAAGCTGCACCACATCCCCTTAAATTGGGGAAAGAAAGAAGCTTTTTAAGCTTACTTCTTGGCTGCAGGCTTGGCTGCGGGTTTGGATTCTGCTTTTGCCGGCGCTGCTCCAGGTGCTGCTGCGGCTGGCGCTCCGGCTGCCGGCGCTGCTCCAGGTGCTGCTGCTCCTGGCGCTCCAGGTGCTGCTGCGGCTGCTGCCTTGGCTGCTTCTTCTGCTGCCTTGGCTTCCTCACGAGCTTTCTTCTCCTTCTCCTGCCTGGCTTTCACAACTGCAAAATGCTCTGCGCGCTTCAACATTGCCCCCGCAGACGGCTCTGTTGATTCATTCTTGATTTCGCTGTCATAAACTCCTGCGTCTATGTCATTTTCAATTTCCTTTGCTTCCTTATTGTCAATTAAAACTCCCAAGGAGACGCAGGTTCCAACAACAAGTTTTACTGCTTTTCTCAAATCTTTTGCGAGGAGGTTTGGAAGCTTTGTCTTTGCGACAAAAACAACCCTTTCAAATGGAATATTCCCTGCCTTGAATGTCTTTGGCTCTCCTGAGCCTTTCTCCAATCCGAGTTCTTTCTTGACAAGCTCTGCGACAGGAGGCGAAGAAACTTTTATCTTGTAGGTTTTTGTTTTTGGGTCAACATCAAGCTCTACTGGGACTTTCATTCCTGCAAATCCCTTTGTTGCCTCATTAACATCTGAGATAACCTTTCCGAGATTTATGCCCATTGGACCAAGCTGCTGCGATACTGCCGGGCCTGGCGCCATTTTTCCACCGTCAACAATTAATTTTACCAGCATATTAAATTCCCAAGTCATCGGAAGACTCTTCTGAAGATTCTGATTTCTTGTCAGACTCTTCGGCTTTATCTTCCCTGCGAATGACTTTCACATTATCCATTTTTATAGTTAACGGTATTGGAACAGAAGCTCCAAGAAGCGAGACAACAACTTCTCCCTTTGTTTTATCGACTCTTGTGACCTTGGCTTTTTCTCCCTTGAATGTCTGCCCAATCATCTCGACTATGTCTCCGACCTCTATCCTGAAGTCCTCGACTTTAGGCTCAAGCATTGCTCGGATTTCCTCGTAGCTCAATGTCTTTCCAATTATCCCTTTAATATATGGAAGGTTAAAAACAGATTCTTCGGCAGACTCTCTGTCTGCTGCCTCAAGTATAATATAACCTCTCAAGCCATGAGGGCGGACAACTGAGAAAACGCTAAGCTGTTTTTTCGTGGCTCTTTCAGAAACCATTTCCAGCGCTTTTCATTATTGCGCTGTGTCTAATTTAATGAGATATTCTTTTATTCTTTCGATTATCTGAGGGACAAGGAATTTCTCGATTTTAGTTGTGAAAATTTCGTGAATCGAGGAGAATTCTGACATTCGGTATTTGTTCTCAAATTTTTCAACAAGCATTGCATCTCTCAATCTTTTTAACTGACGGCGGATATTGCTCTCGGCAAGCCCTTTTGCGTCAAGGGAATTCTGCTTTCTCAGTGCATCGACTTTATCCCTTATCTCAAATGAAGAAAGAGGGGCTTTCTGCTTTCTTGCTTCTTCGAGAACGAGAAGAATATCCACAATTATATCCCTGGAATCTCCGGGCTGCAGCAAGCCGAGAGAGAGGCAGATTTTTCTCACAATCTCCCTTTTCTGGGTATCATATGGCTTCTCATATTTTCTGAGAGTTATCTCACCAAGAGGCACGTCTTTCACCATTATTATTAGAGAATAATAATAGTTATAAAGCTAACTTCTTGAAAGAAGAATATGATGTCAGAAGCACTTACCAAGGCGTTGGCAAATTTTAATGCTCAATCCGGAGTGATGTATCGGGTTGCTAGTGAGATTAAAGCAGAGTCTGTAGCAGCTCTGGAACAACCAAAACAGATAAAGCTGGGTGAGCTGGGAATGGGGGAACAAGTTTTCTCTTTGGATTTGGATAAAGCTGAAAGATACATTTGTGGAACAGGCGTTGTTGGAGATAACCTGACAACTTACGATTTCTGTGCAGCTCATGCATCATGCAGATTTAACAAGACATGCCCAACTGCAGATATAACGAGGGGACGTTTGGAAATATTAAGGCAATTAGAAGAGAATCCAGCAGAGAGAACATACCTGGGGGAGGCTAGAAGATAAAATGGAGCTCGTTGCATTTCTCGGAAAGGACAGGGAGACATGGGGGCAGGTTAATGCGCTGATTAACAGATTTGAATGGGAGAAAGTCATAGTCCTCAAGAACAAGGACACAGAAGATTTTGTCTCTTCCAAAGAGGTGGATTGCATCCAGTTTAATACAGAAAAGCCGCTTCTTGAGCTCAAGAAGGATATTATGGACAAAATAAGGGGGAAGCTCAGCGGTTTTGAAGCTGCGCTTTCAATTGCGTCCGGGAATGGCAAGGAGCACATGGCTTTAATTTCTGCATTATTGAGCATTCCTGTCGGAATAAGGCTTGTTGTTTATACGAAAGAAGGCGTTGAATTTATTAACTGATTTTAGAAGAGAGTTAGAGCCCATTTCAGCATCATCACTATCAAAAGCGCAAGCAGAATATATGTTGAGAGGCGGAATGCCCATTCTCCGATTTTCCTGCTCTTTGTTGCTCCCCAAACTGCGAGGAAGAAGAATCTGCCTCCGTCGAATATTCCGACAGGGAGCATGTTCATCAGAGCAACAGAGAGGCAGATTAAGACAAGCCACCACAGCAAATCATATATGAAGATGCCAAGGTCGCCGATTCTCGACTCATAATATATAATTGGGTTCTTTATATTCGCAATTATCTTATAGATTTTCCCGAAAAAGCCGGAATAGGCTGGCGGAGCGATTCCTATGCCAAGGAATGCGTGTCCGTTCTTATTTGCAAGAGTTATCTCGTATTCGGTTATATCTTTGGAAGAGTTGATTGTACTGATGGTTACGCTATCTCCGGGCGTGTAAGAGTTAAGAGTTTGATTAAGCACATCATAGGAAGTTATTTTCTTTCCGTCAATTTCTGAAATTGCACCCTGCAGCCTTGCATTAAATGCGGGCGAGTCATCAAACCCAGCTATCTGCAGATTCTGTCTGCTGTTTATTGCATCGAGAGCAGAAGAGCTTCCGAAAAAGGTTTTGTTATCGAAGGTTGTTATCTTTGTCATGTTTATTCCGTCAAAGGCAAACAGCGACGCAGAGGCAATTGTTGTTGTGTTAATCATCTCCCCGGCATATGTATTGAAATTAACGCCTGCAGGTGTGAAAGCCAGGGAGAAGAAAGCCCATAGCAAAAGAGTGAAGAGGACTGTGCAGAGAAGATTGGCGAATGTGCCTGCTGCAAGAACAGACATCTGCGCAAACTTGGAAGATTTCTGCATCTGCTTGTCGTCCTGCTCTACAAATGCTGCAAGGAAAGGACCCAAAAAGCCGAAGCCGGTTGATTTTATTCTTATTTTATTTAATCTTGCAAAAATGCCATGCGCGAATTCGTGGGGAATCGCTATGATTGCAATTATTATAATCCAATATGTAAAATAGAACGGAGGCAGGAAGCTTATCTTGAACAAACTTGGAAGATAGGGAATAAGGGGCATTATCACCGGAATTTTCAGGGTTTTTGCAATAACCGGGGAGGAGATGTAGATGATTGCAAATTTAATAAGAAAGTAAAGAATGAGAAACATCAGCACAAATCCTGAGAGGATTACAACATATTGGAGAGATTTTAACAATCTGGGAAATCTTTTTGTAAATGATTCTATGAAACGGATTCCGACTTTTGTCCGATAGAGGTAGAGCAAGCCATCGCGCTTGAGGTTGTGCCTTCTTTGATAGAGAAAGAGCACGACAAATAAGCTGAAAACTACGAGAAAAGTTATGTCATACAGGATGAATTTCATTAGCTACCTACTTTTTCTTTACAGGCCTGAAAGCATGGCGTCCGCATCTTGGGCACCTTATCTTGCCTGCGAGTATTCTTACCATCTGGGTCCTTATCTTCTTATTGCAGTCCCTGCAGATAAAAACATTTCCGAACATTCTTGTCTGAGCGACAGGTATTTTGGTAGCCATTAGAATACCCTCATGATTATTCTCTTGCCTTCAATGTCCCAGTATTCGACCTGCTTCTCCGGCGCGAGCTGTTCTTTAAGTTCTTGAAGATAAGGCAGGTCTATTGTTTCGTAGGACTCCAAATCCATAACAGACGCGGAGGTGTCAGAGACAGAAAGAACCTGGGCTTTTTTCTTTTCAACCATCGGAACATCGAATTTTTCTGCACCGGGACAGGCGAGAACCTTCTTATTTCCAGTAATCAGATTTATCGCTTCAATCCTGCACTTTGATGCGCCGTGCTTGCCTGACTTGCTGATATCATTGCTTCTTACGTTATATGCGTCGCCATCAATAAGTATTGTTGTGCCTGGTTTGGCGTCGTGCGCGGTTATAATTCTCAAAACCATAACCCTTAGATAAAAAATAGATTTATAAAGATTTGCTTATGCAAGGGATTATACCAAGATTTTTAAACTAACCTTCTCAAAGAAAAATATGGAAACAGTAAATAAAAAGGATTTTGTTGAACTGAAGTTCACCGGATTTACAAATGGGAATATCTTTGATTCGAATGTTGAGGAAGACCTGAAGAAGATTGATCCTAAGGGAAAACCGCGCCCGCTGATAATCTGCGCTGGCGAGGGCATGGTTGTTGCTGGGCTGGACAATGCTCTTGAGGGCAAGGAGATAGGAAAGCAGTATGAAGTAAGCATACCTGCCAAAGAGGGTTTCGGCGAGAGAAGAAGGGATTTGGTGAAAACAATACCCCTGAAGATATTTACTGAGCAGAAAATCAATCCGTATGCTGGAATGGTTCTTGCGATGGATAATTCACTTGCAAAAGTCATAACTGTTTCTGGCGCAAGGGTAATGACCGACTTCAACAATCCTCTTGCCGGGAAGGATTTGGTTTACAAGTTCACTATAACAAGAAAATTGACAGATGACAGGGAAAAGGCAACAGCGCTCTTCTCGTTTGTCTTCAGATTTGTTCCAGAATTTGAAATCAAGGAAGATAAAATAATTATCTCCGGACCAAAACCACTCGAATATTACGTGAATGCGTTTAAGGATAAGTTCAGGGATTTGCTCGGGAAAGAGCTTGGTTTTGTTCTTAAGGAAGAGAAGAAAGAGGGAAAAGAAGTTAATGCGAAGGAAAATAAGCCTTCGGAAGAGTCTCAGGAATAATCAGGACATAGCCCGGAAAGGGAGAGTTTTTTCTGGAATCCTCAGCTTGCTTAATATCCTCGTCCGTTCTTGCTCTTTGAATCGTTCCTTGCACGAACAATGATTTGTGTTCGGGATAAGTTGCATTCCACAATCTTCTTTCCAATTTTGCCATAAACTATTGAATGATTAAATCTATTTAATCATTGTTGTTTAATTTACTGAGGAATCTTAATTTCTCCGTCCAGAAAACAGAGAGTGTTGTTTTCTGTATAATAATCCTTATAAATGGATTAAACATGTTTTGTTTAACTTAAAATGGCAGAGGGATTTGAAAGAGAGGCAATTGTCGCTGAAAATGAAGTTGACAAGGAGCTGGAAGCAATTATTCAGAAGCATTCTGCGAGGATAAAAGTAGTTGGATGCGGAGGAGGCGGAGGCAATTCCATTTCGAGAATGAGGGAGATTGGAATAAAGGGATGCGAGATAATTGCAGTCAATACTGACGCGCAGGACCTGCTTTATTCAAATGCCGACCATAAAATTCTGATTGGGAGAGAATTAACGCATGGACTTGGCGCTGGAAGCAATCCAAAAATAGGGGAGCAGGCAGCGAAAGAGAGCGAGCAGGAGATTAAGAAGAAGCTTGGAGAAATTGACATGGTTTTCATAACATGCGGACTTGGCGGGGGAACAGGAACAGGCGCCGCACCAGTTGTCGCAGACCTGGCTAAAAAAGCAGGCGCATTGACAATCGGAGTTGTAACTCTGCCGTTTACTGTTGAAGGGCAGAAGAGAATTGAGAATGCACAATATGGCTTGGAGAAGCTTGCTGCATGCACAGACACGCTGATTGTTATTCCGAATGACAAGCTTCTGGAAATTGCCCCGGAACTGCCGATTCACACTGCTTTCAAAGTTGCTGATGAAATACTTACAAACTCTGTTAAGGGAATAACTGAATTAATCACAAAGGCAGGATTAGTTAATCTGGATTTTGCAGATGTAAAAGCAGTTATGTCAAACGGCGGAGTTTCATTGATTGGAATAGGAGAATCAGATTCCAAGGAAAGAGCAAAAGATGCTGTAGACAAGGCAATAAAGAATCCTCTTCTTGATGTTGACATAACAAACGCCGCAGGAGCCCTTGTAAATGTTATAGGGGGGCCGGACATGTCCCTTGAGGAGTACAAGATTGTCATGGAAGTTATTGGTTCAAAGGTTGCGCCTGATGCAAAAATAATCTCAGGCGCGCAAATCTCAGCGGACATGGACAAAGCAATGAAAGTTCTTCTTATTGTTACGGGTGTGAAGAGCTCGCAAATCGTGGGCATTTCAACAGAGCTCGGCAAGGACCAGGCAAAAGAACTTGAGGAAGAACTGGGAATTGACTTCCTGAAAGACGATTCTGGAAGCCAATAAATTCAGTTAATAGATAATGGCAAAGACTAAAAGAAATTATAAGGTACACTTGAGGGCTGTGAGAGATGCCACAGAGAAATTTCTAAGACCCTACACGCAATCAGATGGCACATTAACTCTTCCTACACCTGCAGACTGGTACCCTGGAAAGGGGAGATTGGTAAGGCAGATGATGGAACTTGATGAGAG
>JALOQH010000029.1 GCA_025453475.1 archaeon
GGCAAGGTTATCCAGAGGTTCTCCCATTCCCATAAAAGAAACACAGGATAGACGCTCTGGATAAATCCGTCTGATAGCAATCTGCCGCAGCTGCTCTAATATCTCAAAGCTGTCCAAATTACGAATTAAGCCCATCTTGGCTGTTTGACAAAACTTGCAGCCAAACCTGCAGCCGATTTGGGATGAAACACAGATGGAGATATTCTTTTTAGACGGCATCAGCACTGACTCCAGATTATAACCATCCCAAGTTTTAAAAACAAATTTCTCATTGCCGTATTGATCTTTTAAAGATGCAATAAATTGTAAAGGTTTATAAGCGACTCTTTTAGCGAGCTCGGCAATATTTTTAACAGCTTTTAGATTTTCCAGCGCATCAATTGCATTGCGGTTAAATTGCCGCCAAAAATTTTTAACTTTTTCCTGATTGTAGTTTAATTCAGTGAAAATCTCTTGCAATTTTTGAGGAGAATCATTTCTAAAATCATTTAACATCAACAACATTATACAATAAAACCATTTATTTAGACTATTTATCTACTGAAATTTTTTGAATTGGTCAGAAATCCCTCACCATCCATCCACTTGTTTGCCATTGACAGCGAGTGGTCTGGCTTATTTACATTTAAAAGTTATAGTAACGGTGGTTTTTTCACCATATTCACTCTCAATATTTAAAGTGCCTTCATGCAGTTTGATAATCCTTTGACAGATAGCCAGTCCCAGTCCCAATCCCTGTTGCTCACGTGCATCACGATCAAATTGCATAAACGCGCCAATGTTAGTAATTTCTTCTAATTTCATTCCTTGCCCATAATCTGTAATTGTTAATTTATAGGTCTCGCCAAATTTACGCCCGGTAATTTCGATATGATTACCTTCTTGTGAAAATTTAAAAGCGTTGTCAAGAATTTCTTCAATTCTATTCGGAGCATATCTCCTCTTGTCTATACTGCTTGCTTATGTCCTCAATATCCCGTATCTTCTTATTTCCTCTGTTGGCTTGATGATATTCGCAGCATTTCTGCCTCCAATAACCCGGGGCATGCTGCAGGGCAGGAAGCTCTTTACCCCTCTCGGAATAAATCTCGTTTCAGAGGCGCTGGTTAAGCTTGGTTTAGCTATCCTTCTTGTCTTCTTCGGATTCCAGGTTTACGGAGCAATGGCAGCCACTGTTCTCGGTTCTTTCTGCGCCTTCTTCCTCTCGCTCTTCTCGCTCCGCCAGGTTCTCAACTCAAAAGAAGTTAAAATGCCTCTCGGGCAGATTTACAGTTATTCCTGGCCTGTCTTTATAATCATCCTCGCGGTTTTGGCATTCTTCAGCCTTGACGTTATAATCGCGAGAATGGTATTCAACGAGAACGCAGCTGGCTATTACGCCTTTGCTTCAACTCTCGCCAAGATGATTTTCCTCGCAACCCAGCCAATCAGCAGGGCAATGTTCCCTCTCGCAGCAGAGAAGAAACAGCCAGAGGGGCATCCTCTTCTTGTAAATGCCTTGATAATAATCTCCCTCTGCATTGCAGCAGCTCTCGCGGTATTTTACTTCTTCCCGGACTTTCTGGTATTAATCTTCACAGGCAGGATTATCCCGGAGTCAATTGATATCCTGTTTTATGCGGCAATTGCAATCGGGCTGCTTTCCATAACAAACCTTGTCCTTCTCTATAAGCTTTCAATAGGAAAGACAAGAAACTATCTCCTGTTCCTCATATTCCCTGCGATAGAATGCATCCTGCTCTATCTGTTCTCTGACAATCTTGTTGAATACTCTCTGGCTTTCATAGTCTCATCAGCAATATTCCTTTGGGGCACCATAATCCTCCTGGATAAATAATATTATAAACCCCGTAAAAGCGTTAATTATATGAAACTCTCAATAGTAATGCCCGCGTATAACGAGGAGAGGAGGATAGGTCCTACCTTAAGCGCTTTCTCGTCCCATTTTGAGAAAATAAGGAAGGAAGGCAAGCTTGATTACGCGATTATCGTGGTTATAAACAAGTCAACTGATAAAACCGAGGAAATAGTCAAAAAACTGGCAAAAAAGAACAAGAGGATTTCTTACGTTCACCTTCAGGAAAAGGGGAAAGGGCTTGCAGTTCGTGAAGGATTTAAGCTCGCTCTTAAGAATAATTCGGATTTCATAGGCTTTGTTGATGCAGACTTAGCAACAACTCCTGAGGAATATGCTCGCCTTGCCTCGCATCTCTATTCTTCAATGATTCATGACGGAGTTATTGCATGCAGGTACAGAAAAGGCGCGATAGTCAGCCCGCGTCCGACTTTTCAGAGATATCTTGCATCACGCGGATTTAATTTATGGCTTCGCGCGCTGTTCCTGTTCCCTTACCGCGACACTCAATGCGGTGCAAAAATCTTCAAGAGGCGCGCGATAGAATCAATAATTCACAATCTGACAATCACGAAATGGGCATTTGATGTTGATTTGCTCTATCACCTGAAGAAAGCAAACTTTAAGGTAAAAGAAGTTCCAACCTGCTGGAGCGACAAAGAATACTCAAAAATAAACTTTCTCGAAGCAGGTCCGCTGTTTGCTCTCGCAACAATAAGGCTAAGACTGATTCACTCTCCTTTCCGTGGAATAATTAAATTATACGACGCTCTGCCCTCGTGGTTAAAGCCTTTCCATAAAAAATGAAAAAGACAAACTCCTCTAATAAATTGAATCTCGGCTCAGGACCAGACATTAAGAATGGATTTGTGAATCTCGATTCTGTTAAAATGCCGGGCATAGATGTTGTTCATAATCTCAACAAATTCCCATACCCCTTCAAGGAGAATGCATTTGACTTAATCTATGCTTCGCATGTGCTTGAGCATCTTGATGATTTGCCGCGCGTTATGAGAGAGCTAAGCAGAATTTCAAAAAATAAAGCAAGGATTCTAATCCGCGTCCCTCATTTCTCATGCGGGGTATCTTACAGAGACCCGACACACAAGCGCCTCTTCAGCTATTTTACCTGGGATTATTTCACAGATGAATGCTTCTATGGGCTGACGAAATTCAAGATAATCAAAAGAAAGCTCAATTTCACGAGGCAGGCGTTCACTTTCCTGAATTATATCTTCAATCCTGTAATCAACCTCTGCCCGTCGCTATATGAACGATTCTTCTGCTGGATGCTCCCATGTGCAGAGGTTCTTGCAGAGCTGGAAGTTATTAAAATGGAAGGTGCTATGTAAGGAAACGTTGAGTTGCATAACATAATGAAAAAACAAAAACAAATCACTATCGTAATCCCGCTTGATCCTGCAAAAGAGATAGACCCTTACAAGGAGCTAAACATAAAAAAAGAGCAGGCAGAAGTAATCATCATAAAAGGCAAAAATCCTTCCAAGAACAGGAATATTGGAATAAAGAAAGCCAAAACCCCGATTGTCGCATTCATAAACGCGCACTCTGTGCTTTCTGACAACTGGGTTGAAGAAATCCTCTCTTTTTTCAGCGAGCACAAGGAGATAGACATTGTCGGCGGACCCCAGCATAATTATTCCGGAGATCCTTTCTTTGCCCGCGCCTCAGGCTATGCAATGGGCTCAATCTTCGGCGCAGGCGGAGTAGCCAAACGTTATGAACTGAAGAGATTAAACCTAAACGCAGATGAAACCTCGATAACCTCTGCAAATCTTGCCTGCCGGAGAGAAGTTTTCAAGCGTGTTGTCTTCGATGAAACAATCTATCCCGGAGAAGACCCGAAATTCATTGCAGATGCGAAGAAAGCAGGCTTCAGAGTTGCCAGCTCACCAAAAATAATCAATTTTAACAAAAGGAGAGCTAATCTTTCAGGATTGGCAAGGCAGGTCTTCAATTATGGAAGAACAAGACCGAGAAAAGAATCCTTCTTTGATACCCTGAAGCATCCCTTCTTCCTCGTTCCCTCGGCATTCATAGCTTATCTTCTGCTCTTGCTCCCGCTTTATCTGATTCATTCGCTCTTTCTTGCTCCTCTTGCCTTGTATCTGATTCTGAACATTTTGTTCTCATTGCTCCTGGGAGTAAAAAACAAGAATTTATTAAGCATTTTCATCTTACCTTTAATATTCACGACAATTCACATAAGTTATGGTTTGGGATTCATTGTCGGAATGTTTGGAAAAAAGGGATAAGAAAAGATGAATGAGAAAATATCTGTAATAATCTGCACATATAACGGTGAAAAGCTTGTTAAAAACTGCATAAACTCTATTTTGAAGCAATCCCATCAGAATTTTGAGATTCTTTGCATGGACGGCGGCAGCAAGGATAAAACCATTGAGATGATAAAAAAATATGAGGGGAAAGACAAGAGGGTAAGGTACATACACAACCCCAATAAACTGCCCGAAGGGAAAAACAATGGAAAATCCCTTGGTTTTGAGAGGGCCCACGGCGATATTATCTGCTTCATGGATCAGGATAATGTCTTACAGGGGAAATCTGTATTTTCAAGAGTTATAAATGTCTTCAGAAACGAGGATAACTCTCTTCTCGGAGTTCTCGCAGGATTGACTCATGACAGAAACGATTCAGCAGTAGTGCGGTACGTCTCCTTATTTGGAACAGACTCTTTCTTTGCTTATCGTTCAATGGACTTTCTGAGAAATATCAAAAAACCAGCGATAGAGAATGGGTTGGAAGTTTTCAGCCTCACAGAAAACAATCTCTCGATAACAGGCGGCAACTGCTTCTTCTACAAAAGGGAAAATCTGGCGGCTGTAGGGGGCTATAGCCAGGACATCTTGGTAGTCCGCAATCTCGTTCGTAAGAGAATAAACAAGCTTCTTGTGCTTCCAAATGCAACAAAGCATTTCGCGGAGCGCAGTTTGTGGAGTCTTGTCAAGAAGAAGTTCTTCTGGGGCAGCGCATATTTCAGAAAGAATGACGAGAGATTCAGCTATCTGCCGGCAACAGCAAAAGAGGCATTTTCTTTTTTAACAAACCTAACATTCAATCTTTTAATTGTTCCGAATCTGATTTATTCACTGATTATTTATTCAAAAACCAAAGATTCAATTGCTTTCCTTTACCTGCCAATAGCTTTTCTAAACACAATTGCTTATGGATTCAATTTCCTTAAGAATAAACTGCATATCTCTTGAATTCATAAACAACCAGAATCGGCTTTGTTCTTGCTTTATCGGAATAATAGACATTTGCCACAAGAGTGTCGTTTGTTGACTGCATCCAGCTGTCTATCCAGGCAGGGTGCTGTTCAAATGCAGAGACAATCATATACCTCGGATTTGTGGCGTTTATGTAATCCTTGAATGCCTCAGCACTTTCAATTGAGGAGTATGTGCTTACATTCCTCTCTGAATAATAGACTGTTTGAGGGTAGGAAATTGATAAGACTCTATCGTTTTTCTCAGAATTTTCTTTTATCCATAACGACGCGTCTTTGACCTGCCCATAACTGTCAAGCTTGTTCTCAATCAGGGAATCCGCATGTTTGTACTGCATGTAACCTCCAACCGCGAGGAGAACCACAACAACAAGAACAGAAATCACTTTTGTGTATTTCTTGCCAAATTCATACATTTTATCAAGGACATTTCCAATAAACAGGAAGATAAAAGGCATCCAGAGGAATACCCATCTATCTTCAATGCTTCTGATGTAAAATATGTAGAATGCAGACACAACCATGAGCACAATAACCCCAAATAACCCTGCATCAAGGCATTTTTTCTTGTCTTTTGCAAGAATGTCTGCGTAAAGCAGGAACTTCAGCGCAAGAATCAATCCCAAAATGAAAAGTATGAATAAGATATTTTCACTTAATGTGTAAAAGAATCCAAAAACATGCCAAGCAAATGGCTCGCTTCTTACGACTGCATTTGAATAGTTATATGTGAATGCAATCGGAGTCCCGAACATCTTGTATGCCCAGATAAGGTAAGGGGTTAGCGTTGCCAAAAATGCCAGAGAGAAGAGGTAGTAATCCTTTTTGAAGAAAGCAGAGAGCCGGTCTTTAATCAAAATAAAAACCATAAAAGAAACAGGCACGAGCAGACCAGATACTTTGAAAAGGAAGCAGAATGCAGAGAAAATTCCTGCCCAGACAATCAGCTTTGTCTTCTCTTCTTTCCAGTATCTCCACATGAAGTAGAAGGCAAGCACTCCGAAGCTAAGCGAGAACGAGTCTGGCTGGACTCTCGATGTCCAGAACAGGAATGTCCAGCTCAATGCAGCAAGGAAAGCAGCCATCAAGCCAACTTTCTTGTTATACATCTCTTTCCCAAGAAGATAAATCGCGAAAACAAGAAATACCGATGGGATAACCACGAATGCAAACCGGATAAACATCTCATTTAATCCCATCATGAATGCAATTGCAGACATGAACTGGAACAGTGGGGGACGCTGGGGATTTATCTGATATGGAACATCAAATGCAATGTGCTTTGCAGTTGACATGTATTCTGCTTCATCCCACCAGAGCGCCTGATGCCCTGTCTTGAAGAAATAAATGAGCCTCACAACAAATGCCAGAACCAAAATCCCAACAATCGCAAGATTAAGGGGCTGTTTAAACCACAAGGTTATCCTGTCAAGCCGATTGCCCGCAACAACCTCTGTTTTGCCGTCTTTATCCATGTTAAAGAAATAATTATTTGATATTTAAAGCATTCCCTATTCGCCTTCAACCCCGTACATCTCATGGTTATACGTGTGGGTCTTCAGGTCTTTTGCAAGCATCTCCATTGCTTTTCCTCCTGTGCCTAATCCTTCGCGCGAGACATACTTTCTTGCAAATTCATGCCCATTTGGCAATCTCGCTGCAAGCTGGAAAACCTCCCTCAGTAATTTCATCTGGTCTTTGTATCCTTCGTTTTCCTCGTCAGAAAGCCACGCTCCCTTGCTGTTTGCATTCAACGAAGGACCAGTCCACTCTCTCGGGAAATGCAATGTTGAGCGTCCGAAGAAATTTCTTGGAATATCTGCATAATCTCCCCTGTAAAATCCATGATTTCTGCAGTATTCTCCCAAAACAGTTCCGCGATAAGGCGAGAATATCGATGCCCATGCAACAGTGGGCAATCCTGTTTCTTTTCTTAAATCAACATTAAACTTCAAGGTCTCCAAATCAGCTTCAAGGTTTACAGGCGTTCTGTCTTTTGTAGCGCCGTAAGGCAGTCCAATCATCTGCTCTATCCTGCATTTCAGCCCCAAATCCGCAAGATGCTGCATTGTCTCAACAATCATGCTTTGGTGCATGTGCCTGTTCAGGACTTCTTCCCGAATTGTCGGATTAGCAGATTCAACAGCAAAAGTAATCCCCGTGCATCCTGAATTTTTCATCAACTGCAGTCTCCTCTGCCCAGCTTCTTTTGAAGCATATTCAAACCTTAGTTGTGCATGATAAGTCAATCC
>JALOQH010000030.1 GCA_025453475.1 archaeon
TCCTTGCCTTTCTTTTTCTGGCTCGCAAAGCTCGCCCTTGTGAAATCCTTTCCGATGATTTCCCTGTTGAAATTGCCAAGCAGTTCAAAATAATCCTTCTGAGTCATTACCTTGTCAACCTCGCTTATGCCTCTCTGCAGCGCCATCTTCTCAAATGCCCCTGGCTTGAATCCTCTCTTTCTTAATGCTGCAATAAATGGAAGCCTTATATCTCCCCACCCGGTATAAATCCCCGCATTTATCTTAGCTTTTGTCTTTGAGCACGAGATTTCAAGGTCTGTAAAATTATATCTCCCAAGGAAATATGTCACAGGCGCTTTTTTGTCTAAAACGCGCATCATCATCTCCTGCCTTAGCGCATTATCTTTGTGGTCTTTTGCCCTTATTGCGTGAGTGACTCCTGTTTCAATGTCATCTGCAGTTACAGCAAGATTCATCAGAGGCCAAACGCGATATTTTGTGCCCTGCCTCGGATGCTCTGCCTCATTTATTCTTGCAAGCGGGAAATCTCTCATGGCAGGATTTGGATTCTTCAAATCAGACTTAAATCTTAAAACTGCCTCGCCTTCCTTATACCCGTTTTTATCAAGCATCTTCTTCCATCTCGCCTGATTTTCTTTCACATCCAGCTTTCTGCAGGGGCATGGCTTGCTTTTCTCAATCAGCTCCTTGAACTTCTCGTTGTCGCAGACACAAACATAGGCTGCTTTTTTCCTGATGAACTCTTCTGCATATTTGTAATAGATATCCATCCTGTCAGATTGTATCATCGGATAGATTTCTCCGAAAAGCCACTCAGCTTCCTCAGGTATCATCTCATATGCTTCAGGGTCTATGTTCTCCGGATTTGTATCCTCAATTCTGATATAGAACTTTCCGCCGTATTTCTTTACATAAATCGCGCTCGGCATTCCTGTCGCAGCATGCCCGACATGCATGGGCCCGGAAGGCGATGGCGCTAATCGCATTACAACGCCTTTTTTGCCCGCGTTCTCAAGTTCAGGAAGCTCGTCCTCGCTTCTTTTCTCTTTCTCAATAAATATGCCTTTCACCTTTTCAAGCTCTTTTTTCTGTTCATCGAGCGATAAAGAATTAACTTCTTTCACAATTTCATTAATGCGGGGCATAACCTCTTTAATCTGCTCTTTTTTCAAGCCGAATATAAACAGGGGCGTTAAAACATTGCCTGCAGCAGCTTTCCCCTCGTGTTCAACCGCATTTCTGAGCGCGCATGCCCTAATCTCTTTTGAAAAGTCCTTCATGATTATAGAAGAGCTAATGGACTTTTAAAAGTTGCCATCTCATCTGCCCCAATAGCAGACTATCTGCTAAAAACCAGCATTCGTCAATAATCCCAATTCAGCTTAAACTCAATCTTCCAAGCTTTTCTTCCAATTTGTCAATCCTTTCTATGAATCTGTCAATCTTGTATTCAATGTCATCCATCTTGATTTTCATCGCATTAATCTCTTTTCCATCAGCGTTTCCAGGGATATCTGAGGCAGATAGCGCAGGCGTTGCAGGCGTAAATGTGTCAAAATTAGCGAGAGGATTTGCATTGGTTTCAGGCGCGCTTGCTCCGACAGCCGCCATATTCCCAAGAAAATCAAAATTCGGGACAGGAGCGGATATTTCATTTGAGGGTGATGGCTGTACTGATTGTTCAGGGCTCTCTGTTCTGAAAGCAGTGAAATCAACAAATCCCCCTTCCTGTTTTATGGGCGGAGTCTGCTTCTCCTCCGGCAATTTCAAGATGCCTTTCTTTTTAAGCAGAGTATAATCCAGATACTCTGTCCCGCCTCCAAATATTCCCATATCTTCAATAAATCCCAGGTTTATTTAAAACCTCTGTTCAATAACCTTTAATCCCTCAGCTCTGCCGGGCAGGGGAGGAGGATTTGAATACCAAATCTTTAAATAAATAACTTATCTAATAGTATCAATAAAAAGAGGTAAAATGGTCGTAGACGTAAAGAAACTGATTGCAGCTATTAATCCCGATGTCTATTGCATGGCAAGCGAGGAGAAATTCGGAGAGATTAATTTCATCCGTAACAAGGTAAAAGAGATTCTGAAAGAAGGATTCGAGAAGAAAGATAAGGAAGTTTATCTGAAGGCAGCAGAGAAGGCAAAGCTCGTCGAATCAAACTGGATGGATTTCGACGATGTCTACAAGTCTCCTTTCAAGCTTGACGGCCTGAAGAATCCGATAGAACAGCACACCTTTGTCTATGAAACAACTTCTTCAAGCGTCGAACAGGTCTATTTCTGGCTTCACGACTATCTTCTCAACAAGGCAGAATACGGTGAAGGCACAAAGAAGCTTATTGACAATTTCATGTCCTCTCCCGGCTCTGCGCACTTCTCCGAGATGAGCATGAAATCAACAAGGATGCAGGAGGAAGCGATGAAAATTCTTGGGGGAATCAACCAGATCCTTAAAACAATCTTGCAGACAACCTATGACCTGAAGGAATTCCAGATTAGAATGGAGCCATACAAGAAGATGGAATCCAAAAAACCAGAAGAAAGAAAGGCAGCACTGCTGAATCTGAAGCAAATCTGGATGGACCAGGTAGACATAAAGAAAGGGAACACCTCAATAAGGGCGCTTGCCATGACTGGAATGGCTGGCGGCACACCTGCGCCAAATTTTGTAATGCTGATAGATGCATTCATGGCAGTAAGCTCACTCAAGGACATTGAGACCCTGGATTTAAATGAAAGAGTGAAAAGAATTCTTCTCCAGCGATATCAGGAATTTGAGGCATGGCTTCAGCTTTCAAAGCAGGAGCTGAGGAAGAGATTTGAGCTCGAGAAAACCTACTTGAGAAGCCAGTATAACACAATCCAGCTTTACATGAGGTGGGCTAAACCCTACCTTGAAGCGGCAAAATCCCTCGAGCAGAGAGCAACAGCCACAGCTGCAATGGTGACTGCCTTTGAAACTTCTTTATTTGAGCTAACTCTTATTAGCTGGGGAGAATATAAGATAATTGCAGATGTCGCGCAGGGGCTTCTTCCGAAAATGTTTCTTTACAAGGTTAGGAAAAAGCACGTTCCATGCGTTCTGGTTGAGATGAAGTTCAGGAGTATCCCTGAAAGAACGCAGAGAGGCAGTCATATTTTCAAGGGCATGGCAGAAGTTATGTTCACAAGCTTCGCGCTTCGCGATGACGAGATAAATCTTATTGAAGAGCAGGTAAACAAGAGCAATTTCGGGGATTTGGTGGATATAATGATGGGCTCAACATCTGGATTAGCTCAATTGAAGGATGATGTCGAGCTATTCCTGGAGGATACAAGCGAGGAAAAAGAGGAAAAACCCGAGAGCAGGGATGTAAATCCTTTCGCAGCTCTTCTCTCCTTCCTTATTCCTGAGAAGAAGGAAAAGAAAGAAGAAAAGCCAAAGAAATCAGAGGGTCCGGCAGTTCTTGAACCAGACATAAAAGATTTGGATAATGTTATCCGCTCCCAGGTTGCAATAGATGCAAGAAGAAAATGCAGGAAATTCTACGACTCGTTCAAGAAGTCATACGGCATGCCTGCCTTCTAACAAGAAAAGTTAAATATCCGGCATTTCTCTGGTTATCATGGCTAAAATAAAAGTTCTTTCAGAAGTAAAACCAAAGATAAGACTCATAGAAAAGAAGAAAGAAGAATCTCTGGACGAAGAAATAGAAGAGATAGAGCAGGATTCAATCAATTCAAGATTCAGCTCTTCTGATAGGCTCTCAACAGGGCTTATTTCTGCGACAGAATCAGCGCAGGAGACTCCAAATCTCCCCGCTCAGCCGTCAGCCCAATCTCCGGGAGAAGAGCGCCCAATGCTAAGTTACGGCGCAGCAAGAACCATGGAGGAGGAAAAGGAGAGAAAATACGGTCTGGAAAGAGAAAGAAATCAAACTGCAGCCATGGGCGGCATAGGCACGGGAAGAACAGCAGGCATAATCCGGCGCGAGGTTCAGCCTTCAATCGAGCGTGGGAGAATCAGCGCAGACAGAAGCCAGCTTTTCCCGCAAGGTGAAGAAGAGGAAGAGAAGTACGAAGCAAGAATTCCAAAAAACGAGCCTCATCAGAAGAAAAGACTGCCCTGGGAATAAGCCATTAAAGTTAAGTTTAAATAAACGCAAAAATATCTCTATCCATGGGTGGTTATGAAAATTTCTACGGCGGAGCTGATTACGGATTAGACCCTTCTTACGAGGGCTCTGATACAAAGGCATATATGCCTGCAGGGCAGTTCGGCGTTACAACAGATGCACGTTCAGCAAACCAGCTGAAAGAGGTTTCAAGGATGCTTAACACAGGCGCAAAAGTCATAGAAATGGGCTCAATCTCAGCAGATGTCTTCGAATCAATACCTCAGGAGCATTTCAAGGAAATAGCAAAACTTAGAAACCTTGTCGGTGCAGAAATGACTGTTCACGCGCCTGTTCTCGAGCCAACAGGATACGGGCAGAGGGGATGGGATGCAAGCCAGCGCGCCCAGGTCGAGAGGCAGCTGAAGAATGTAGTTGACAGAGCGCATGATTTGAACGAAGAGGGCAATGTTGTGGTGACTTTCCACTCAAGCGCAGCCCTGCCAGAGGGAGTTACAAGGAGCATAGTGGACGGAAAAGAAAAAGTCACAGAGATAATCGGGATAAACGAGAGAACAGGTGAAGCAATAAGAAAAGAAACAAAACCAGGTTTTCTCGAAGGTGAGAAGGAAAAGCCAGAAGATTATCTTGAAGATAAAAACAAGGAGCTCTGGTCAGAGAGTCTGAGGCAGGTTAATTTCGGGGTTAATCAGGGCTCTGAAGCTCTCGAAACAATTCACGAAAAGATAATGGAGAAATTTCCTGATAAAAAGGGGCAGGAGATAGAGAAAGATTTGTTCAAGACATACAATGAGTACGTAAAAGGCGAGAATCTTAAAGAAATCGAGAGCATTCCAAAAACAATCCCTGTAGAGGGGCTCATAAGAAACATAGAGCACGGGGAGATTTATCTGAGAAATGCATATGAAAGCATGAAGGGGCTTTTTGACACAGCTTATCACGCTGCTTCGGATGAGGATAAGAAAATTCTTGAAGCATACAAGAAAGAAGCCAAGCCAATAATTGATGCATATGCCAAAGACCACTCTAAAGTCGCTGATTTCGCAGACATGGTTAGGAAAGGCATTCACACATTGCACAGAATTACTACTCCGAGAGTTTACAAGCCTCTGAACGAGTTTATGCTTGATAAGTCATCAGAGACTTTCTCGAACCTTGCTATGGAATCATTTAAGGTGGCAAAGGGCGACCCGAATAAGGCGCCAATAATCAGCATCGAGAATCCTCCTGCAGGCGGGGGACTAAGCACCGGAGAGGGGTTAAGAGATTTGATAAAGATGACCAGAAAGAAATTCGAGAAGAAATTAATGGCTGAAGGCAGATCAAAAAGTGAAGCAGAAGAAGCTTCTGAGAAGCTGATTGGTGCAACATGGGATGTAGGGCACATAAACATGCTGAGAAAAGCAGGCTATGGTGAGAAAAAAATACTCGAAGAGACAGGAAAGATAACTCCGTTTGTAAAGCACGTGCATCTCTCAGACAACTTCGGAATGGAGCATACAGAGCTTCCAATGGGCATGGGCAATGTTCCAAAAGGCATTCTTAATGACATTGCAAAGAAGGGCAAGGACATAAAGAAAGTCATCGAAACAATTCAATGGTATCAGCACTTCCAAGCAAGCCCTCTGCCAATGATGTTCTCTCACTATAACTCTCCGATTTATGCAGCAGACGGCGGAGGCTCCTGGAACGAGCAGGGGATGGGCAGAATGGGCACTTATTTCAGCGGTTATGGCATGAATCCAGACTTCCATCATCAGGTATACGGAGCAAGTTTCACAGGACTGCCTGTTGAGCTTGGCGGGCAGATGTCAGGGCGTTCAAGAGTTTCAGGCACCCCGATGGACTAAGATTAGCAAATCTTTATAAACAAAATAATACTACAAAATATATATTAAGATGAAAAAGACGGTGAAAAAGGTAAAGGCAAAAGCCCATAGGCTTATTGATGAGAAAGAGGTTGCAATGGACTTTGCAACAAGAGCGCAGCAGAAATTTGACAAGCTTGTCAAGGCATCTGTTCTTTTCGGCTCAGAAGCAAAGAACAACTCCAACTCAAAGTCAGATATTGACATAGTTCTTATAATAGACGACGCTTCGATAGAATGGGATTTGGAGCTCATCTCATGGTACAGGGAAGAGCTCGGGAAATTAATTGCTTCCCAAAACTATCACAAGGACTTGCACGTAAACACAATAAAACTGACAACCTGGTGGCAGGATTTGATTCACGGCGACCCTGTTGTCATGAATATTTTAAGATACGGCGAGGCGCTTGTAGACATAGGAGGATTCTTCAATCCGCTGAAGGCATTGCTTTTGCAGGGAAAGATAAAATCAACTCCTGAAGCAGTTTATGTTGCCTTGCAGAGAGCGCCGACACACCTTGTTCGCAGCAAGGCTGCTGAGATGGGTGCTGTTGAAGGAATTTACTGGACAATGGTTGACGCAGCGCAGGCAGCTCTGATAATGGCAGGGAAAACACCGCCAAGCCCTGAGCATATTCCGGATTTGCTTAATGAGACATTTGTAGAGCAGGGAATGCTCTCCTCAGGATATGTCCGCGCCTTCAAAGACGTGTTCCAGCTCCATAAGTCAATTGTTCACGCAAAAATAAGTGACGTTAAGGGTTCAGAAATTGACAGGTGGCAGGTAATTGCCGAGAAATTCCTCGGAGAGATGACAACACTTATAGGTAAGATGGTAGATAAGACAAATAAAAAATAAAAATTACTTCTTCTTCTCTGGCTTGATTGCGCCAAGAGCCTGACCTATTGCTTCGTAGTCTTCATCAGCTTTAAGCTGTGCGATTCCGTGTCTGGCATAAACTTCTTTGTCCTTGCCGACAGCTTCATCAAACTCGCTGGCATAGTCTCCAAGCTTTCTGTTAACATATCTGTGTCCAGAGCCTTCAACAACAGCAAGTGCTCCGACGCATGCATTGACATACTGGCCTGTAAGAGCTTCTACAACCTTGTCTCCCCTTACCTTTATGTCAGGGTCTTTCTCAAGGTTCTTCTGAATTTCTCCAGGGACTTTCTTCTTCTTTCCGTTTTCATCTTTCTCTTCATGCCCTGCAAGATATCTTATTGCGATATCTCTGAACATTTCAAGAGCCTTCTTTTCGTGCCCTGAACAGGTGGAAGATGATCAAGAACAACAGAAGCTAGCCCGTCCTTTGGAAGACTGGACAATATATCTGTCCAATTATTCTGGATATTTCCGCGGTATTTCTGGTCAAGAAAATTAATTCCTGCAAGATAGAAATCATCAAGAACATTCTGTGGCGCCTTTGCATTGAATTCAGGGTCACTGGCAACATCCGGCAGCCATTCCTCCACAAGCGCCATTCCTCTGGCTCTTGAACCCAGTCTCTCTTCAAGCCTTGGGGAATATGCTTTATTAGCAGCATCTTTCAAATCTCCGAATCCATCCCAAATAGCTCTCCAATTCTGGTAGGCATTCTTCTCTTCTTTCTTCTTCTTTCCGTTTTCATCTTTCTCTTCATGCCCTGCAAGATATCTTATTGCGATATCTCTGAACATTTCAAGAGCCTTCTTTTCGTGCCCTG
>JALOQH010000031.1 GCA_025453475.1 archaeon
TCAAAAGAAAAAATAAAAGCAGAATTGAAAACCCTTACAAAACTCCTCAACGTCTCAAAGTTCGTCTCGCAGTTCACAAAGCCAAAGAAAGCAAAGCCAACCAAACTAGATCAGTTATTCATCGATTATATCGAAGATTTGACAGCCTTCGCAGACAAGGAATATAGCATCTATGACTTCAACAAACCCGCGATAAAACTAAGAACATTCATCTGGGATACATTTGCCTCCCATTACATTGAGCTTGTCAAATCAAGAGCCTACAATCAGGAGAAAAAATTCACAAAAGAAGAAAGCGATGCCGCGAAATACACTCTCCATTATCTTCTTTCAAGGTTCTTGACACTCGCTTATCCCATTATCCCCCAGGCAACCTCACTAATCGCCCAGGAAAAGAAAATCAATCTTCATGAAATCGAGTTCCCCGAAATAAAGAAAACAAAATTTGACGAAAATCTCCTCAAAACTCTTACGGACTTTAACAGCCTGGTCTGGAAGACTAAGCAGGACAGAGGAATTTCGTTAAGAGAACCTCTTGCAGGCATGGATATTCCAAAAGAACTTAGTGATTTTGAGAAAGATTTGAAAACCTGCCACAATCTCTAAAGATTATTTATTTTCTGAGCCCACAACCTTCATCTCAACAACGTCTTCCTTTTCAGCTTTCTTCACCGCTTTCTCGAATTTCTCTATTTCTTTTACTTTCTCTTCCTCAGCCTGCTCTTTTGCAATTTCCTTTTCACGCTCTTCCTCGCGCAAATAATTTATCTTAATGAACTTCTCAACATCTTTCCAATAAACCTGTATCAAATCATCAGTCAATCCATGCCCGAGATAATGCTCAATAAAAGTAACATTTGGCAGTCTTTCTACAACAGACTTTGTTTTAGTGAAAGAAACAACTTTGTCATTTGGGTCATGGAAAAGAAGCATCGGAAACTTCGAATGATGCAGCTTTGGCAGGTAGAAATCCGGATGAATTTCCTTGTATTTTGCAAGCACTTTCTTGATATTCCTGAAGCCAAATCTGTAGCAGTTCTGATAAGCTTTCCTCACAAATTCAGTCATCTCGCTTAAATCCTGTTCCTTGCCCTCAGAGTTATGCGAATCGAAATCCCAAATCGGCGAGGCAAGAATTAGATGGCTGAACATGTTGGATTTTGCAGCCATTCCGCACGCAATCGCTCCCGAGAATCCGCCGGCAAGAAGTATTCTCTTATTCATCTTGAATGTATACTTCTTACCATCCCAGTTGTTCTTAATAACACCCTTCTCGAAATTTTTCATGAAAGCAAGCATATCATCTACCACATTCTTTCCCAAAAACTTGCCATTGCTCTGATATGTCCCGCGATAGCGAGGTACAAAGACATGATACCCTCTCCCATAGAATAATTTTGCTAATTTGCTGTAGGAGTTGTGGCTTGGATAGTTCGGCAGTATAAAAACCGCATCAGCCATCCTATCCTGGAGGATATAATCAAAAAATATGCTTCCGAAATAAGCAGTTGATATGGGCTTCTTCATGCTCTAATTAAGAAATCAGGGCTTAAAATCCTTATGCACCTCCATGGAGAGACAAAAAACTAAACCTTATTAAACCTCTTTCTCAAATTAGATATATGGAAATCGGAGAAAAACACCGTCAGGAGCTTGAAGAGCTTATTCTGAAGCTGGAAAGCATAAGAGGAAGGCATACCGAGCTGGTAACAGTGATGATACCTGCAGGCTTCAACAAAGATGCAGTTGTTAGGCAACTAGAGGCAGAGCGCTCAACAGCAGAGAACATAAAATCCAAGCAGACAAGAAGCGCAGTCATTGATTCTCTTGATACAATAATCAGGGAATTGAAGAAAATAAAGCAAACTCCCCCGCATGGCATCGCTGCTTTCGCCGGCAACGTTTCTGAAAAAGAAGGTGCGCAGGATATTCAGGTCTGGCTGTATGAACCGCCGAGGGCATTAAATGTAAGATTATACCGATGCGACCAGAGATTCATAGTTGAGCCTCTTAAGGAAATGCTTGAAGTTGAAGAAGTCTACGGCTTATTGGTGATGGACAGAAGAGAAGCAACAATAGGCTTGCTTGAAGGCAAAAAAATAGAAGTTATTCGTATTCTCACATCAGGAGTTCCCGGAAAAATCAAGGCAGGGGGGCAGTCAGCAGCTCGTTTCGAAAGACTGACAGAGAGCATGGCAAAAGATTTCTTCAAGCGCGTAGCAGAAGCAATGAAAGAGATATTCTTTGAAATGCCGAAGCTTAAAGGAATCCTTGTGGGCGGCCCAATTCCCACAAAAGAAGAGTTTCTTGAATATGGGGATTTGGTCACAAAATTAAAAGAGAAAGTCATCGCAATAAAAGATATTGGCTATGTTGATGAACATGGATTAAAACTGCTTGTTGAAGCATCGGAGGAGGACATCTCCCAGCAGGAATTAATAAAAGAGAGAAACATAGTAAATAAGTTCCTCGAAACTCTCGGAAGGCACAAAGAAAAGGCAGTTTATGGAGAAGAAAGAGTCAGATTAGCATTGGAAAGGGGCGCAGCAGGCGTAGTCTTAGTCTCAAAGACCCTGCCAAAACCGCTAATTTCAGAAATAGAAACACTTGCAACAAACATCGGAGCAGAAGTTCATATAATCTCCAAAGAAACGCAGGAAGGGGAGCAGTTTTTCAATCTTACAAAGGGAATGGGCGCAATTCTGAGATTTGCCCTGGAATAGAGGGACATAGCTATTTGAAACCACTATTAAGATTACAATAAACCATATAAATCACTTCTTTGTCAGATAAGTATGACTGAAAAGAAAAAGAAGCATGAAGAGTTGATACAAGAGGCAAAGGCGTTCTTTGAGGCAAATAAAAAAGAAATAGGGAAGTCAATTCGTTCTGGAGAAAGAATCGTCAAGCTGGACTTCTCACTTCTCTCAGAATACTCTCCATTTCTCTCTGAAAAAGTCATTGAATCTCCGGAAGAGACAATTGCGATTTTGGAAACCTCGTTGGATGAACTTGGTTTGATAAAAGACCCCAGAATAAGGCTTGAAAACCTCCCCAAAACCGCAGAAGTAAGAATTAGGGAGATTAGAGCCAAGCACCTTGACCGGTTATTGTCCGTAGAAGGCATCGTTAGACAAACTTCTGATGTCCGTCCGCAGGTTGTTAATGCAAGATTTGAATGCCCTAATTGCGGCGCAGTCCTGTCTGTCCTTCAGATAGACAATAAGTTCAGGGAGCCGTCAAGATGCACATGCGGATGGAAGACTAATTTTAAGGTTCTCTCCAAAGAAATGATAGACCTTCAGCGTTTAGTAATAGAAGAATCTCCTGATTCTCTGGAGGGCGGCGAGCAGCCAAGAAGAATAAATGTATTTCTGAAAGAAGACCTGGTTGACCCAAAAATGGAGGAGAGAACAACTCCTGGAAGCCGTGTTCGTTTGTTCGGAGTCCTTAAGGAAATTCCAATTACTCTGAAAACAGGTGCAATCTCAACAAGATATGATATTGCAGTAGAAGCCAACAACGTTATTCCAATGGAAGAGTCATTTGAAGATTTAAACATCTCAGAGGAAGAAACAAAGCAGATTCTCGAACTTGCAGCAGACCCTCAGGTTTTCAAGAGATTAACGCAAAGCATTGCCCCAAGCGTCTATGGATTCGAAAAAATCAAGGAATCTCTTATTATGCAGCTCTTTGGCGGTGTTAAAAAGATGAAATCAGACAAAGGGCAGACAAGGGGCGATATCCACATTCTCCTTGTAGGTGACCCCGGAGTTGCAAAGTCAGTTATGCTGAAATTCCTCTCGTCTATTGCTCCAAAAGGAAGATATGTCTCAGGCAAAGCAGCCACATCCGCCGGACTCACTGCTTCAGTCATAAAAGATGAGTTCCTCCGTGGCTGGAGTTTGGAAGCAGGAGCAATGGTTCTTGCAAATAAAGGAACAGTCTGCATTGACGAGATTGAAAAGATGAATGAAAATGATAGAAGCGCGATGCATGAGGCAATGGAACAGCAGACAGTAACCGTGGCAAAAGCAAATATTCACGCCACATTGAGGGCAGAGACAACTGTTCTTGCAGCAGGGAACCCGAAGCTTGGAAGATTTGACCCGTATACTCCAATTCCCCAGCAGATAGATATTTCGCCGGCATTGCTTTCGAGATTTGATGTTATTTTCGTTATAAGAGACTTGCCGAACAAAGCGCAGGATGAAGCGATTGCATCCCATGTTCTTGAAGAGCACAGCCAGAAAGTTGTTCGTGATGTCATAGACCAGAAACTTCTCAGAAAATATATCTCATACGCAAAACAGCACATCAAACCAAAGCTTACAGAAGAAGCAATTGAAGAGATAAAGAATTTCTACGTGAAACTAAGGGGGCAGTCTGCGAATACAGAATCAGAGGTTAAGCCAATCCCCATAACAGCAAGGCAGTTAGAAGGGATTATCAGGCTTGCAGAAGCATCAGCAAAGCTCCGCCTCTCTGATAAAGTAAAGAGAGAAGATGCGAGAAGAGCAATCGATTTGCTGAAAATCTCCCTTATGCAGGTAGGATATGATGAGGAAACCAAAACATATGATATTGACAAAATAACTTCAGGTATTACATCTTCAAAAAGAAGCAAGATTCTTCTCGTCCGCGACACAATCCTCTCTCTGGAATCAAGGCTCGGCAAACTGATTCCGATTGAAGAGCTTGAAAAAGCCCTCGCAGGAAAGCTTAATCCAAATGAGATGGATGAAGCAATAACCCAGTTGAAGAAGTCAGGGGATGTATTCTCCCCAAACGCAAAACACATCCAAAGAACCTCAAAATAAACCTAATAGTTAACTAAATAAAACCTTAAAAGCGCAAAAAACACAAAATTAATATGGCTGAAGACAACCAATTCAAAAGAAATGTCGCATATAAGATGAGAATAGGAGACATACTTGCTGGAAAGGTGATTATGGAAGGCGAGCGATTCAAATCACTTGATGTCCAAAACAAGCAGGTTATAAGAGTCAATGTCATTGCAAATGTTATCGAAAAATATATCCAGGACGCAGAGAAGAAATACGGCTCAATAACAATAGATGATGCAAGCGGGCAGATTCGCCTGAAGGTCTTCGGAGAGGACATAGAAAAGTTCTCTCAGTTCAACCAGGGCGATACGATAATTGTTATAGGGCTTGTACGAAGCTGGAATAACGAAGTTTACATCACCCCGGAGATACTAAAAAAGAAAGACCCTGCATTCCTGCTGGTTCGCAAATTAGAGCTTGAAAAAGAGAACGTAAAAACAATTGACAAAACACAGCTTCTCGCCCTTAAAGACAAGATAATCGAAAGAGTAAAAGCCGCAGATGCAGATGGCGGAGTAAATGTCGACACGCTCATTCTCGAGCTCCATGAGCCCCCTGAAATAATCAATCAGGAAATCAAGAAGCTTCTTGAAGACGGCATAGCCTATGAACCCCGCCCAGGCAAAATCAGGTATCTCGGATAATTAGTAAAGTTCATAAAGAAAACCATTATTTTTTCTAATTACTTCAGCTTCTTCAGCGCAAGATAAATTGCAGAGATTATAAGCAGAGAGAAGATTATTATCACATAAAGCTTATCGTCAAAGTTCTTCACAGCAGCTTCAATAACCAGGAATGCCCCTGCCGGAAGAGTCAGTATCTGTATAAGCAGAACAGGAATCGAGAGTCCTGCTGCAATCAATGCAAAACCCATAAGGGCAAAAACAAGAAAAGTCTTTCGATTATATGCTTTCATCGCATCCTCAAAACTCTTCCCGCATAGATTGCACTCTTTTATCGAAGAAGTGCATCCCTTGTCGTCATAGTTATAAATCGGCATTCCCCGGTTATTCCAGCACTCTTCAGTCTCCCGCTGCAAATCATTTGAAAACGTGCAGTTTCCGCACGCTTCATTGCTCAGCCCATATTTAACCGGATAAGGCCCCTGGCTCTCAACACCCTTGCAGTAATCCTCATACTTCGGCCCCTCATAAACATAGTCAACAATAAGGTTAAACAGCGTAGCAACCATTATGGCAATAAATATCCCAAGGACGATTGTGAGAGCAAAATTCCTTCCGCTCATCTTCTTAGCCTCTTTCTTAGCCATAATCAAATTAGAACAATCAGCTTTATAAACATAATCAAATCCCTCCATTTATGGAGTCATATGAAAAACTTCTTGAAGAAGCATACAAGAAAGTGAAAGTAATCGAAAAAGGCAGCGAGAGATTTGAGATTCCGAAAGTCCAGGGGCAGGTTGCCGGCAAGAACACGATAATCACAAATATGAAAGAAATCGCAGATTACCTGCGCCGTCCAATTGAACACATCGCAAAATATCTCCAGCAGCAGCTCGCAACATCCGGAAAAATTGAAGGCGAAAGGCTTATTCTTAACACCAAGTTAAATTCAGCAAAAGTAAATGACAAAATCCAGCAGTATGCAAAGGAGTTCGTTATCTGCCCCGAATGCCAGAAGCCGGACACAGAAATAATCTCTGAAAAGGGCGTGAAATTCAAGCACTGCCTTGCATGCGGGGCAAAATCCCCAATCAGATATCACTTTTAAAGCAAGATGTTTGTAAAAATACACCATTCCTACAGAACCGTTGTTGCAATCTGCGATTCAAAAATTCTCGGAAAGAAATTTGAGGAAGGAAATAGGCAGCTCGATGTGAAAGAATCTTTCTACAAGGGGCAGGAAGTAAGCAAGCCAGAACTCTTGAAGCTGATTAAGCGCCAGGTCATTGAAGATGCAACATTTAACATAGTCGGCGAAGAGTCAGTTGCAATTGCTCTCGAAACAGGCATAATAAAAAAAGAAGGCATTCATAAGGTAAACGGAGTGCCTTTTGCACTCACACTTTTATAAGATGGCAGAAACAATATTCATGGAAAAGACCGGGAATTTAAGAAGAGAAAAAGATAAACTTGAGAAGAAACTCGAAGTCACAATAAAAATTGAAGGCAAAAAGGTTACAATTGAAGGAGAGGAACTGAAAGAATATGAGGCAATGATTGTGCTTGAGGCAATAAAATTTGGATTTTCTGTGAGCACAGCTCTTCTCGCTGCAAATGAAGGCATGGTAAACGCACAATTGAGCAGGTTTCAGGCTGCTCCATTGTCATCCAGAATAATCATGTCGGGATAATAGGCCCGGCAGAATCCATAGAAGAAGCCACAACCGCAATAACAAACCTAATCCGCGGCACAAAGCAGTCAAATGTCTACCGATTCCTTGAAAAAATGAACGCTGAAAAGAAGATAAAGCCCGATTTGGGACTGAAGGACGCGCACATAACTCCTGAGAGTTATGAAGACAACGAAGAAGACGAAAGCAGAGATGAAGAATAAACCCTGTCCAATTAGCTCACCAGGGCAGCAAGATTTATATATTTTAATTTTTAATTAGACATATGTTCTTGAGATTAAGAAGAGGTTTGCTAAAAGATATAACTTCTAGAGCGATAAATAAATCTGGAAATATAAGAAAGTTAGAGAAGGAAACAGGCATATCCAGGTCAGCACTATCCAGATTTTACAATGAAAAGAGAAGCATAAACAGCAAAGATTTGGCAAAATTAGCAGATTACCTCCGGATTAAAATTAAAAATAAAGACATTCTGAAAGAAACCCCAGATAATATGAGGCAAATAAACGGCGGCAAGAGATGTGTAGAATTAAAGAAAAGAAGAGGCACATTCGCAAAGCAGCTGGAATTATGCCACAAAAAGAGCTCGGAATATATGAAGAAATTACATAAAGAAATGAAAAAGAACTCTCCAAAAGAATATTATCGCTCGCAATATGAGAAGTTCAAGAAAATAGGCAATTACAAATATACAACTGACAACAACGAAAAAGTAAGAAACGAACTTGAAAGAGACCTTGCAAATGCTCTGAAGAAAGCAAAAATAGATTATCAATATGAACCATTTATCTTAATTGATAACAAAGCATTCTTCCCAGATTTTTTAATTAATAATAAAATAATAATTGAATGCACTGCTTGGAGGGGATATGACAAAGCCATAAAACTAAAAGAAAAGATAAGT
>JALOQH010000032.1 GCA_025453475.1 archaeon
TTCAACTCCATCGTCCTCATTGGGATTGCCCGATATCCTGAGCTTTGCTACTCTCGACAAGCTATCAATTTCTGCGCTGTTTAGAATATCCTTTAGCTTCTTTGCCATAATCGATAAAAGCGGGGAGGGCTTATAAAGGTTTCTATTTTATTGTCTCTTAGTAGTGACAGCAAATTAGGGTTAAAATGACTTCTTTTTCTTCAGGTAATTTATGAGCTTCCCTGAGATTTGCGGCTTGCCGTCAACTAGGGGATAGCAGTATGGCAGGTCTATGGATTCTATTTCATTGATGGGGATTGTAAGATTCTCCACAAAATGCATATCCTTCAGGGGCGTGCCTTCAATAATTCTTTTTGTGACAAGAACCGCATTGTCTGTTGAGAACTGCTTCTTGCCGATGTTTCTTGCCTGTGCATTCTTTAATTTGGAGGTTAATTCCGGAGAGGTTCTTTTTCTCGGTGGATAGTCTCCAAGAATCCCTCCGAAGATAAAATAATCAAAGGATTTTGCCTCTTCTGGCTCGAGTGTTTTGGGAACTTCAGGGTCAAGGATGCAGGCATTTTTCAAGCCAAGGGTTGCAACAGATTCATGGATTACTTTTCCGAATTTTTCGAGCTTTTTTGCATTCCTGTCCTGGGAATTTATGTTTGTAAACCATAAATTAGCGCGCCCGGCTATCTTTGATATATTCTCATACTCCATAAGGCACCATTCCCAGATTTCCGGCTCCAAATGCTCAATTATGTAGACAGGCATAATGGGAAGGTGAAATAAGAGAATAAAAATGTTTTTAAATGATAAAAAAAGAAGTATTTGTTATGATAAAAAGAGAACAAAGAACAAGACCTCAACTTGAGGCTGTTACAGCTGATGGAGAAATTCTTGTGTTTTATCGCGGCGGCAATGTAGAAACAAACAAGGCTCCGCGGAAAGTTAGCGTTGGCACTGTGCCATTGCAACTTGAAGAAGACCCAAGACTTCGCCCATACCGCCATGCAGACCTCCTGAGGGAAATCACTGGTTCTGACAGACCTGACCGAGAGTATTAGGCAGAATTAGAAACTATTAAAAATACGCTTTTCTTTGTTAGCGTATGCTTTCAACGTCAAAGAGGTTTGAAAAGGGGCTTCAGCTGTTTATTTTTCTTTTGATAATTGCAGCTGTGCTCTTTGCAGGATTTGCTTTTATCAGCATCAGAACAAATGTCAACGTTATAACAATTGCGGTGGACGCCTTAAAGAGCCTGTTAGCAGACTCGCATGTTTCAACCATAGAGAGGGGAGTGAGAACTGTCTACCAGATATCCATAATCGAAATAATTATACTTGCTGCAGGTGTTCTTGCCTCGCTTTTTGCAGTGAATTATCTTATCAATATCTATTTTGATGCATCGAGGCATTCTCTTGTTGATGAGCTTACAGGAGTATACAACAGAAGGGCGCTTTACAAGATACTTGACCAGGAGATAAAGAGGGCTGAGAGATTCAAGCATCCTCTCTCGATTTCAATGGTTGATGTTGACCATTTCAAAAAATACAATGATGCAAACGGGCATCTTGCAGGAGATTTGCTATTGCAAAGAATGTCCGAGATTGTGAAGAAGCAGATAAGAGATGTTGATACATTCGGGAGATATGGCGGGGAGGAATTCCTGATTATCCTGCCAGAGACACCTCATGAAGAAGCGTCCAAGGTTTGCGAGAGAATAAGACAAGCTGTTGAGTCAACGCATTTTCCTGGGGAGAAGACCCAGCCATTGAAGCATGTTACAATAAGCATGGGACTAGTTACATTCCATGGAGAGTACAAGACAAGAGCGCACATGATTAACTCTGCTGACGAATTATTATACCAGGCAAAAGAAGCAGGAAGAAACAGATTAATCAAAGCATATTACAAAGAGCTGGATGAAGAAGAGAGCACAATCAAGAGTGAATAAGACGAGGCAACAGAACAGATATCCTGATTGCAGCAGTTATTGAATTGGACTAACTTAATGCGATAGTGCTGCGTGCCTGGATTTTCTTTCTATAACCAGGAGGATTGCTGCTCCAAAAACTACAAGGATAAAGATATATGCGAAACCCTTGCTTCCCCACATGCTTGAACCTTCTGCTTCACCATAGGGGGATTCTGATTCGGATTTTATCTCGCCAGTCATTGGCGTTCTTGAGAGAGGGCGTTCGTCCAGAACCCCGATTGCCTGCCCTGTAAGAGAGACTCCTGACTGAGCTACTGTTGTCTTGCCGTCAGTTACTCTTATATTATATGTTCCTGAGGGGGCAATCAACCTGAAGGAGGTTCTATCCCCAACATCCAAGTCAACAAGCTTTGTGCCGACTGTTTCCCCGATAAGTATCTGAATGGTCTTTGTGTATCTTGTATTGCCGGTATTTATTATTGTAAGAGTTGAGTTCTTCAGTTCAAACCTTACCTGCTCGCTTGTTTCAACAACAAAGAACGCGCTTGCCTCAACAACTTCTCCTCCGGAATTTGTGTAGCTTGCTATGACTTTCCAATAGCCGGATGGCGCGTCAACACCGAGGTCAATTTCTGCAGGGGCATTTGCATCCAAATCTTTCTCAATTGTGCGCCTCTTTTCCGCATCCTCGGCAATTATTGAAACGCTTCCCTGGAGTGGATTGTTCCGGGAATCATACAACGAAACAAGGAATGAGATTTTCTCGCCGGATGAAAAGCTCTCTTTTGTTGGAGTAACGTCCAATTTTTCTCCAGCGGCTGAGACTAAACTAATCAAAAGTACAGACAGGACAACGAAAAACAAAAATAACTTTGCTCTTTTTTCCATGGTTTTCATAGCATTGGGAGGTATATAAAAATAATGGTTTTTTACTACGCAACATAATAACATTTAAAAAGAAGATAGTAAAGTTAGGTATTATCAGACTTAAAAGAGAGAGTGATAAAGTGATAAATAAAACAACCAGATTTGTGAAAATGGTTTCTGTTCCGATGTTTATTGTATTTCTTGCTGGAATTGCTCTTGCAGGGTTTGAGGATTTGAGCCAGAATGATTTCAGCGGAACGTTTGACAGGACATATTATAATAGTTCAGGGTACATCTCGATAAATGAGACCATATTTGGCAGCTCAACAGACACTACAATTTACACAAATGTGACTGAATTGGACGGCAGCGAGTCGGGGCTTGCTGCATACTGGATATTTAACGAGGACTCATGGACAGGCGCGCAGGGAGAGGTTAAAGATGTTCTTGGAAATTACAACGGGACTGCGAAGAGCGGGGCAAATAGTGCAGCAGGGCTATTCAATAACGCCGGGAATTTCAGCGGAACGAACAACCAGAGAGTGCAGATTGCAAACGCTGTGGCATTAAACCCCAACGGGGGGAGTTATACTATCACCGGATGGGCAAAATCCTTCCAGAAAGGCGGGGCAAACCAGTGGCAGCTTTATGTCGCAAAAAGGACGACTTCAGGAAGCAACGGATATTATATAGGATTACTTGAGGGTTCTGGATTGAACTTTATGGTTGGAGACGGGACAAACAGGAGGGACTCGAGGGACGGCACTGGAGGATATGCAAACGGAATAGCATACGGACAATGGTTCCATTTCGCAGCTGTTGTAAACAGAACGACAAACCAGATTCTTCTCTACGTAAACGGGACATTGAGGGCAAACCAGACAATTTCAAATGTCGGGAGCATCTCAAACACTGCGAATCTCTCGATGGGATACGATGAAGGGCAGAATAATTATGCCGTTAAAGGAAGCGTGGATGAGGTTGCAATGTGGAACAGAGCGCTTACAGCAAGGGAGATATTTGCGCTTTACCAAAATGGGCTTTCAAGCAGCACAGTAATTGTTAATTCTACAAATACTACGTACTATAACTCTGGAAGTTATGAAAGCGATGTCAGGGACGCAGGAGCCATAGTCTCATGGAATAACTTATCTTGGAGCGAGGAAGTGCCTTACGGAGAGGAAGAGAAAACAAACGGGCAGGCATTACTGCTTCACATGAATGATGTTTCAGGAAACATTGCTGACTCTTCAAGTTATGGGATTTTTGGCACAAATGACGGGGCAGCTTATGGGGCAACCGGGAAGTTTGGAAATGCACTTTCTTTTGATGGTACAAATGATTATGTGGATTTGGGCAATCCCCCTCAATTGCAGATAACTGGAAACATGGGTGTTTCTATGTGGGTGAAGTTCAACCAGATACCTACAGGAACAACTGTTTATGCTCTGATTAATAAAAATGAGGCAGGAGGATACGGTATTATTGCAAATGAGGTTGCAAGCGGTAAACTTGAGACATACTTCTATGTTGGAGGAGCATACAGACTTGCGGGAGTTCCTCTCTCTTCATTGGGGGCAGGAAGATGGTATCATGTTGCCGGAACATACGACGGAAGCTATGTTAATCTTTATGTTGATGGAGTAAAAGTAAGTTCTGTTGCTGCAACAGGAGCGATGTCATCAACGGCAATGCCTCTTCTTATTGGAGCCAATCCTGGACCTAGTTCAAATACCGAGTTCTTCAACGGATTGATTGATGAAGTCTCTTTGTACAGCAGAAGCTTGTCAGATTCCGAGATATTGAATATGTACAAAAAAGGAGCTCTTGATTTGAAATTCCAAGCAAGAACAAGCGGTGATGGAAGCAGCTGGACAGAATATCTTGGACCAGACAACACCTCTGGAACATATTATACTGCTCCAAATACTGCGCTTGCTTCTGCAAACTCAAGATATATCCAGTACAAGGCGTTCTTCGAGAGAAATTCGACTGTTCAGAATGTAAGGTTGTTCAACGTCTCTGTGGGCTACGCAACAATTTCCGGAATCTCTGTGACTCTTGATTCTCCTGCGGAGAATTACCTGACAAATAATGCAACAGCTGATTTGGCATGCTCTGCATTTTCTTCCTCCCAGGAATTGGCAAATATCACTCTTGTTCTCGGAGCTTATGAAGAGACAAAAGAAATTTCCGGCATGAGCAATTCAAGCACATTCTCAACAGATCTTTCGGAAGGCACCAATTCCTGGAATTGCATTGCATGCGATGTAAACGGGGAATGCGACTTTGCAGGCCAGAACAGGACAGTAGTTATTGATTCAAATTCTCCCTCTCTTTCTTTAATTTATCCGGACAATGATTATTACTGGAATATCTCAAACAGCATAACCTTCAGATTCAACGCATCAGATGGGGGGGCGCAGTTATTATCTTGCACGCTCTCGATAGACAATAGCATTGAATTGACAAACAGCTCTGTGAATTCCGGTGCATTGACAGAGATTGTGCATTATCTCGAGAATGGGAATCATGCCTGGAAAGTGAACTGCTCTGACGGCGTGAATAGCGCTGAAAGCGAAGAGAGAACCATTATTGTGAATAAAACTGAGATATATCTCCCATTCTGGGCAAAAGTCAACACGCATATGCACACCACAAACTCAGACGGGAATCTCGCGCCTGCTGTTGCTGTTGCTGAATATAGAAACAGGGGATACAATATCCTGACAGTGACAGACCATAATGTTGTAACAAATTGCGAAATTTATTCAAATTACAGCGGGAATTTCATGTGCATTAATTCTGAAGAGTGGACTTCCTCGACAAAGCATCTAAACAGGATAAATGCGAGCGCGCATGTAGCAACAGGGGACTCGCAGGCAATGATACAAAATGCATTTAATACAGCAAACAATGAAGATGGATTTGCCATAATAAATCATCCGAATTGGAGCTCAACTATCTGGACAGTTGCGTTGATGACTGCGCTTGAAAACTATACCTCAATTGAGATATACAACAAGGTTATTGAGAGATTATCTCCGGATCCTTATGCCGTTATAAAGTGGGACGAGATACTCAAGAGCGGAAAGCATGTATTCGGCGTTGCAGCTGATGACTCGCATAACACCGGAGATATGGGATTTGGATTCACAAAAGTATTCATGCCGGCATTCACACCTGCAGCTTACCTTAATGCGATGAGGCAGGGATTATTCTATGCTTCGCAGGGACCGACAATGGATTCACAGCCATTCACTCTAAACTGCGATGGTAAAACATACAAGATGGGAGAAACAGCAAACTGCTTATCTGCGCCATCTTTCGCAGCCACAATCTCGGCTACAAATGCTTCCGGGAAGATACAGAATATAACGCTTATCAAGGATGGCAAACCAATTGCTGTGAAGACAGACTGCCCTAATGAGCAGAACTGCACAGTTACCTTTGATGAGAAGAACTGGAGCTATTACAGGCTCGAGGCTGTTGATTCCTCAGGAAAGACGGTCTGGAGCAATCCTATCTGGGTTTCTGATTAACCAGCGATAAAACTGATTTATTCATTTAAAAGAGATGTTCAGCTGTGTATATTTCTATATAAGTATAAGTATTTCTTAGTAATTATATTTACTTCTATGGAAAGATTTAAATAATAAGAGTTGCTTGTTAAACTAATGACTAAAAGGAAGGTGACGCTTAGCGTTGATTCAAAGACATATTCTGAATTCCAGAAGTATTGTGAAGAGCATGCAATAATGCTCTCAAAGCGGATTGAACTCTGCATGAAGAATATTGTTGAAGAAGGAGGAAATGCAAAATGAGAAAACAACTCTTATTCGGGATGGTTTTTGCACTTCTTCTTTCAGGCATTGCATGCGCAGGGATGTTCTCGGATTTGACCTCTGGAAATTTTGCAGGCAGTTATAACAACACATTCTATAATTCTACAATTTCTGCAATAACCTTGAATGGCAGCATTGCTGCAAACAGCACAACCTGGTACAATGTCACGAATGCAACAGAAATGGCTGGGAATGATGCAGGTTTGGTCGCATACTGGAGGTTCAATGAAAGCTCATATTCCGGGGTTTTTGGAGAGGTTAAGGATGTTCTCGGAAAATACAACGGAACAGCAAAAACCGGA
>JALOQH010000033.1 GCA_025453475.1 archaeon
AAGCTGACTCTGGTACCAAAGGATATTGTTTTAAGATTTGTTGCGGATTATGAGGGGTGCCTTAAATCCAAAAGAATGGAAGATGTTGACAGGCTTCAGGCTAATCCGGTTTATGCAAGTTACGGCTTGTTCAGCGCTTCCAGAAGGGCTGATTTGCTGAAGCGAATGGGAATTGAAGATAAACCTGCTGAACAAGCAAAAGTGGTTCCTTCTTTGGAGAATAAGGCAGATGAATCAGACAATTCCTTAACTGACGAGGAAAGAAAATTCAACCAGCATTACGATATCTGCATGACCTGCAAGGGCATGCCCGCAAGTGTTGTAAACAGCATATTCAATACTTTTGACAAGACGTTCTCAGCTCCGGAATACTCCCAAATTTACACTCCTGCGAAGAGAAGCAAGCTGATAAGGGAACTGGGCATAGTGGAGGCAAGGAAAAAATGAGCCACCAGCACCATTCACATAATAAATATGACAAGCAGAGGTTAAATCTCGGCACAAGGGCATTAGTTAATCTTGCAAGAATCTCTGTTCCAATTACATTCGCTGCAATCTATGGATATTGCATAGGCAAAATTCTTGATAGTTATGCGCACGCAGGCGAGAGAGCTCGTTCTGAAGCAAGAACCGTTTATGAGAACGGGAGGGGAATAAAATGAGTGAAGATTTGAGTGAAAACAGAATTCTTGATTATTTCAGTGCGCAAAGCGCTAGGCAGTACGAGATTGGAGCATTTGATGACGGATTTGATGAAGATTCCGGTTTTGGCGAGGTTACAAAAGAAGTATGTGGAGATTTGAGAAATCTTTCTGAGAAGTATCTTAAGGTATGGTCAAATAAAGATGCTGAGCATATAATGATACGACTTGAAAGTACCCTTAAGAAATATGGGTTGTCTAGGGCGGACGATGAGCCGCAAGAATGACTCCGAAGAGAGCAGAATTGCTGAAGAAGTTATGTTTATCTTATGTGCATGAATTGTGCAATTTCAAGGCTGGGGAAATAAGGAACCGGCTTGAGGAATGGCTTGACAGATTTAAACTCAGAGATTCTACAGGGATTCTTGCAGAAAAGCGGTCTGAAAAAATAGATTTAATGGAAAGACTTGATAGACATAGGAGAATTTACCTAAGAGCAACTAATCCTTCTGGAGATATCTTTGATGAAGCTATTTTGCGTTTAAAAAGGAGAGGCAAATAATATGGATAAATATCTTCTTTGGGATAATATCCGCAGGAATACTCCTGTCAATGCAGACATGGCTGAAGACTTGAGATGCCTTGCTGCGAAGTGCGTTTACGGTTCGCAAGAAGACTCTTTGGAAGCTTATGCTGAATTAGACGGCAGGCTTCAGAGGCTAAACCTGCATGTTCCATCTCTTTTTGAGAGATTTGGAGAGATGGGCAAGAAGGCTAATGCGAGGGTTCTGGCTAGGAAAATAAGGCAGTTTGATAATGCTGTCAACAATGCTTACAAGAATGCCGGAAAAAAGGGATTAATGGGTCTTTTTAGCAAGACCGATGATTATGAAGAGCAAGCAGATTAGAAAAACTTAATAAAGCTGTTTTCTGACTTCTATTTATGGGAGAATTTGAAAAGAAGGTTAAGAGATATCTTGATAAGATCAGGAAAGAGAACAAGAAACTAAACATCTTTCTTCATGTGAATGAAAGTGCTGTGCGAGACGCGGGGGAAATTGACAAGAAGCAGAACAAGGGAAGGCTTTACGGCTTCGTCTTCGGGGTGAAAAGCAATATCAACGTGAAGGGGCTTATTGCGAACTGTTCTTCAAAGACGCTGGAGAATTATCAGGCAACTTATGATGCTGCAGTAATTGAGAAAATCAAGGCAGAAGATGGAGTAATTATCGGAATGCTCAACTGCGATGAGTTTGCCTCCGGAAGCTCAGGAGAAACAAGTGCTTTTGGTGCTTGCCAGAACCCTTCAGCCTTGGGCAGAATACCCGGCGGTTCATCAAGCGGGAGCGCTGCCGCTGTTGCTGCTGGCTTCTGCGATGCAACACTTGGGAGCGATACTGGCGGGAGCATAAGAAATCCTGCTTCACACTGCGGTGTTATCGGCGTTAAACCAAGCTACGGAATGGTCTCAAGATACGGCTTGATTGATTTGTCCATGAGTCTGGACCAGATTGGACCTTTAGCAAAGAATGTGGAAGATGCCGCGCTTGTACTTGATGTTATCCGGGGCAAAGACACAAGAGACACAACAACGACCGATTCAAAGCAGGTAAAATTGGATAGGGTTGGGAAGATAAAAGTCGGTGTTTTGCAGATTAATGGAATTGACAAGAAAATAAATTCTGTTGTTGACAAGAAACTTTTGGAAGTTGCCAGGAAAAATGGGTGGAATCTGAAGAACGTGGAGATAAATCATATTGATCTGGCTGTGCAGACATATTACCCCCTTTGCTACTCGGAATTCTTTTCTGCTACAAGACGATTTGACGGCAGGCGTTATGGGAAGAAGATAGAAGATTCGTGCGGAGAAGAGGTTCTTAGGAGGATTCTTGGGGGATGCGAGATTACGAAGGCAGAATTTGCAGGAGCATATTATCAGAAAGCACTCGAAGTAAAAGAAATAATAAAGGGAGAGTTTGAAAAAGTCTTCAAAGAAGTTGATTGTGTTGTTTTGCCGACTGTTCCAGGCTTGCCCTGGAAAATCGGGGAGGGCGCAAAGATGAAACCAGAGGAGATTTATGCTTATGACGCGCTTACAATCCCGGCAAATCTCGCGGAAATCTGCGCTGTGAGTGTTCCTGCTGGCTTAGTTGATAAAATACCTGTCGGGCTGCAGGTAATGTGCGCAAAAGGCGAAGACGCGAAGATGCTTTCCATTGCGAAGTATTTTGAATAAGTGTTTTTGATAACAATTAACTTTATAATACTACGACTTCTTTTAGAAAAATGAAAGTCAATGGGGTGGAAATTTCGTTCCTTGGGCATTCGGGCTTCCTTATTTTGAACGGGAAGAAGATAGCAATAGATCCATATAATGTCTCTGAGAAAGTTAACGAGAAGGTTGATTTAATTTTAATCACGCATTCACATTATGACCACTGCTCAATCAAGGATATTCAGAAACTGGCGAGAAAAGGAACAATTATTGTTGTGCCTGCTGATGCGCAAAGCAAGATTACAAGAGTGGAGGATGTGGAGATGCAGATAATTGAAGTCGGAGATGAGCTGGAGTTTGAAGATGTAAAAATAAATGCGGTGCCTGCTTACAATATTGACAAGAACTTTCATCCAAAAAGCGAGGGGTGGATGGGGTATGTGATAAAAATGGGCAGTGCAATTATTTATCATGCGGGAGATACTGACAAAATACCGGATATCCAGAAACTTACAGGCTATGCAAAAGATGGCAACCAGTTTGTTGTTATTCTTCCTGTCTCAGGAACCTATGTGATGACTGCGGAAGAGGCAGCTGATGTCGCCTCTTTGCTTAATCCAACTGTTGCTATTCCGATGCATTATGGGGCAGGCGTGGCAGGCACAATTGAAGATGCGCAGAGATTTGTGAATTTGTGCAAAGAAGTTAATGTAAGGGCAGAGATTCTGGAGAAGATTTAGTTTTATGGCTGAGATAAAATTTTTAACTGGGAGCGAGAAGAGATTTTTTGATTTTATATCCAAATTAAATGACAAAGATAAGATTGCGCTGATTTCGCATAATGATTCTGATGGAATTACAAGCGCGGTAATCTCCGCGAAAGTCCTGGGCAAGATTGATTATCTGAAATTTACAACTTATAATCCTGAGAGCTTGTCTGCGATTGCCGCGGAAATTAAGGAGAAGAAAATAAACAAGGTGATAATCACGGATCTATCCATAGATGAGACAAATCTTCTGGAAATGGCAAAATTTGCAGATGTTCTGATTATAGATCATCATGTTTTCAGGAGCGATATGAACTCTGACAAGGTTGTTTATCTGAAATCGCCTTCTGAGCTTCCAGCATCTTACATGTGCCATTATCTTTTCTCGAAAACGCAGGAAATTCCCGGTTGGATTGCTGCTCTCGGAATCGCTTCTGACAGAGTTGACAGGTACCATAATGCAAATGTCTGCGAGGTTTTTGAGGATTTTAGTCTTGGCAAGATATCAAAATGCGAATATTTCTGGAGAACAGTCATGAACCTCGGATATGCCCTGATTTATTACGCTGGCGATGAAAAAAAGATTTTTGACATTATAATGAAGGCGAAGGATTTTGATGACCTAAAGGAGATTGAAAAGCCTGCTGGCGAGGTTGAGCGCGAATTTGAGGCAACTATGAAAGATGTGGAGAAGAATCATGAGGAGTTCAAGGACATGTGGATATACCGCTACAAGCCAAAATATGAGATAAACTCGATGCTTGCAAACGCTGTGAGCAATTGGGACGAGAAGAAGACATTTGTTATTCTTTCAGAAGGCGGAGATTGGTTCAGAGTTTCTGCAAGGCGACAGGACAGAAGGGTAAATTGCGTAAAACTGCTGGAAAACGCGGTTTTGGGCATTCCTGGGGCGAGGTCTGGCGGGCATTTCATGGCTGCTGGAGGCAATGTTCCTGCAAAATCAATTGAGCAATTCAAGAAAAACCTGCTTGATTACTATTCAAAGCTGACAATTCTCTGATTTTTGAGTATATAATATAGCATAGTCAAATATTTAAACTAAAAACCGCTATTATAATCACATTATTTGAAAGGAGGTTTGAAAAAAAGAGATGGTATTGGACTTCGCAAAAGAAGCCCTCAAGAATGCCGAATCACACAGCATAAACTTTGATGAACTTAGAGCCGGAAAGGCTAATATCAAGGTTGTAGGCTGCGGTGGAGCGGGATGCAACGCAATAACCTGGCTTTTCAACAAAGGTATCAACGGAGCTACTATCTACGGCGTCAACACAGACGCACTGCACCTTAGCATTACAAAGGCTGATGAGAAGATTCTTATAGGAAAGGAATTGACTCGTGGACTTGGATGCGGCGGTTATCCTCAAAAGGGTAGGGAAGCTGCAAAGGAGAGCGTGTCAGAGCTGAAGAGATCCGTAACAGGAGCTGATATGGTATTTGTTCTTGCTGGAATGGGTGGAGGAACCGGAACCGGTTCTGGACCTGTCGTAGCGCAATTGGCAAAGGAATCTGGTGCAGTAGTCATCGGAGTAGTTACTATGCCGTTTGAGTGCGAAAGAGCAAGAATTGAAAAGGCGGAATTTGGATTGCAGGAGTTAACAGAAGTAGTGGACACAGCTATCATAATTGACAACAACAGACTGGTTGATATCGCAGGGAACTTACCTATGGAACAAGCATTCGCAGTAGCGAACGAGCTAGTAAGTACAATGATTAAGGGAATAGTCGAGACTATTACTCTTCCTTCATTGATTAACTTGGACTATGCTGACGTTTCAGCTATCATGAAGAATGGCGATGTAGCAGTTATTGGAGTTGGAGAAAGTGATACAACTGCAAGAGTTGAGGAGGCTGTAAAGCAGGCCTTGACGCATCCATTGCTAGATGTCGACTACAGAGGAGCAACTGGCGCTTTGATACACATCACTTGCGGACCAGACTTTAAGCTTGAAGAATTCGCCGGCGTTGGAGAACTTGTCACAGAGAACATAAGCCAAGAAGCGCAGGTAATTATTGGAGCAAGAGTCAACAAGGAATTCGCAAATAAGGTAAGAGTTATTACTATCATGACTGGAGTTAAATCTCCATACGTGATGGGAAAGAACGCTTACAAGGATGACAAAGCACAAGTAGCCTCTGAGATGTCGGACTTAGGCATTGAGGTCTTCAGATAAATAATCAAAGAAGGGAAAATTTTCTTTTTATTTTTCTTCCCTTTTCTTTTTCTTAGGGTTTTAATTTTTAACTAACCACTTTTTTGTATAGAAATACATAATTGAGCCGAATAAAAATCCTCCAAGAATAACCCCCACGACAAGCCAGAGAATTACGCCAATTAACTCAAACTTAAATCCAACATTAAATAAGTACATTAATATGGAAAAAGGCAAGCCCCATTGCAACATCCCAACTTTTAAGATATAAACCCAGAATCCTTTCTTGTATGCATTGATTAGTCTTTCTTCTCGAGGGCTATTCTGTTTTTTAATCATCTTTTAATCTGGCACGCCGTGCATCGGAGCCTCTCTGAATAATGGCGGACGCCTTGTTGTATTCCAGTTTTCCCACCTTAGAACACCTTCAATTGGGGTTTTTCTTGGCTTTTTCAATGAGCCCTTCTCATAACCGACTGGAATGATTGCCTCGATATGGACATGCGCAGGTATTTTAAGCATTTCTTTTACAATTTCATAGTTGAATGCGCCCACCCAGCAGGACGAAAGACCGAGGTCTGTTAGTTTCATGAGTATTGTTGCGATTGCTGCGCCTGCCTGCTGTCTAGCATAGTCTTTTCCACGAGCACCGTACTGATTCTCAAGGTGCATGTCTTCAGAGCAGACAATAATCAAAGTTGGAGCCTGATTTATCCATGTTTGGGACGCTTGCTTTGCAATATTATCTATTGTTTTCTCGCTTTCGACAATCACGAATTTTAAATTATTAAAATTGCCTGCAAATGGGCCCTGTATGGCTGAGTCTATTGCTTCAATGACTGTCCCAAAATTCACAATCTTATTTTTAAAACAACGGACTGATTTCCTCTCCTGAATTACCTTATCGAAATCCATAATTATTGAAGGGGAACAGCATATTTAAGCCTTATTTCAAGCGAATCTCGCCGCCCCCGATAACCCTGTTTTTATGATAGAGAACAATGGCCTGCCCTTCTGCAATGCCTTTTACTGGCTTCTGAAAAGTGAAAATCCTGTTATTTGAGAGTTCTCCTTTGTGCAATTCACCGAGATGCCTTATTCTTGCCGTTAAGCCAGGATAAGAGAATGATTGATTCGGGTTTATGAGATGAAAATTGCGGATAAACACTTTCTTCTTTAGAAGAAAAGGGTGATTCTCGGGAGCAGCTATGAGAATATTGCTCTTTCTTTTATCCGCAACATAATATCTCTCCTGGGCGTGTTCTTTTGGCTTGTTAATGTGCATGCCGAGGTGCTCAAGAATCTTCTGCCCGATTGTAAAATAGGATATTCCCGGATGAGTTCCAAGAACTTCGCCTTCTGGGGAAATAATCCTGCCTTTCTTTTGTTTAATCTTCTTCTCAAGGAAAGATTTGATGTTTGGGGTTTTGCCGAGATAACAAACGCCTGTTGTGCCCGGTTTGTTCCAATTGAGGAATTTGTGCTGTTTCGCTATTTTTCTGACTTCTTTTTTTGTGAGATTGCCTATGGGGAAGATTAGCTTTGAGAGAATTTTTTGATTGAGCTGATAGAGGAAGTAGGATTGGTCTTTTCCCGGGTCTTTAGCTTGCAGCAGCTTAAATCCTGATTTTGTTTTATTTATTCTTGCGTAGTGCCCTGTTGCAATATAATCTGCTTTCAATTTCTTTGCCTGCTCAAGAAGAATCGGGAATTTAATCAACGTGTTGCATGAGACATCAGGGTTTGGAGTTAGTCCCTTTTGATAATCTTTAATCATTGGTTCTATGACTTCCTTTCTATATTGTTCTTTTGTGTTGAGAGAGACGAACCTGATTTTGAGATGTTTTGCAATGATTCTTGCAAAGTGCTCATCTGTCAAAGAACGAAGGGACTTGCAGGGGTTTTTTCCTCTTTTTTCGTCTCTGAA
>JALOQH010000034.1 GCA_025453475.1 archaeon
GAAGTCAGCTACAACGGCGGAAAGCTGGTTGCGATAGTTGACATTGTCCACGGCTTCCTGAAAAAGGGAGAGATTTCCCTCTCAGAGGAGATAATGGAATATCTGAAAATAAAGCCAAAATCCTTTGTTGAAGTTAATCCCTCTCTTGAACCAAAAAGCTCTTTCTACATTGCCAAGAAGCTCGCAGGGCGCGCGCTCGCAAGAGCAGAAATCTACCACATAGTGCGGGACATGGCAAATAACGCATTAACAGAGGCAGAGATTGCTTATTTCGTATCCGGTGTTTATGAGCACGGCATGTCAAAAGAAGAGACAATCAATCTTACAGAGGCAATGTATAAAACAGGGCAGGTGATTAATTGGGGCGCCAAGAAGATTGCGGACAAGCATTCAATCGGCGGAATTGCAGGAAACAGGACAACTCCCCTTGTTGTTTCAATCTGCGCAGCAGCAGGCATAACAATGCCAAAGACATCTTCAAGAGCAATAACCTCTGCTGCAGGAACAGCAGATGTGATGGAAACAATTGCAAATGTCGAGTTTCCAGTCGATAAATTGAAGAAGATCGTCCAGAAAGCAGGCGCGTGTTTTGCATGGGGTGGCTCTCTCGGTCTGGCTCCTGTTGACGACAAGCTTATCCGTGTTGAACGCTTGCTGAATCTCGACCCGGAGTCCCAGCTCATAGCATCAATACTCGCAAAGAAACTTGCTGTCGGAAGCAAATACGTCCTGATAGACATTCCATACGGGAAGAATGCAAAGGTAAATCTGCAAAAAGCAAAAAGGCTCTCGGCTAAATTCATCGAAATCGGCAGGCATTTTAAGTTAAATCTGCGCACTGTTCTGACAGAAGGCAGCGAGCCGATAGGGAACGGCATAGGTCCTGTTCTCGAGATGATAGATGTTCTTCGCGTTTTGAAGAGGACAAATCCTCCAAGGGATTTGGAGAATAAAGGTGTGATGCTCGCAGGAATTATCCTGGAGATGCTCTCGAAAGCAAAAAAGGGAAAAGGCGAGAAACTCGCGCAGGATATTCTTGATTCAGGAAAAGCTTACAAGAAATTCTGCGAGATAATTGAAGTGCAGGGAAGGAAAAACACTGTTTTGAAACCTGCCAAATTCGCGCAATGGATAAAATCAAACTCCTCCGGGAAAATAACTGCCATAGACAATCGGTGCATAAATCTTCTCGGAAGAATTCTCGGATGCCCTGTTGATAAAACATCTGGAATATATCTTTACAAGCATGTTGGTGATGAAGTCAGGAAAGGCGAGCCTGTCATGACACTTTATGCAGAATCTCCGAAGAAGCTTAAGGAAGCTCTTTCTTTTCTCAGGGAATCAAAGCCGATTTCCATAAAATAAAATACTATTTAAACTTCTGAGCAGTTATTCTGTTATGGCTGATGGCGCTGTTATCTCCCTGGAATCCGAAGCAACAATGGCATTTTTATCGGGAGATTTTCCAGTTGTTGAAGATGTTCTTAAAAAAATGCCCGAGGACAACAGAAGGAAGTTCATCGCCTCTCTCTGGGATGAGGGTTCAGTATTCTATGCCTGCACGTCATGCTATTGCACAAGGTTCAAGGAAGAACGAAACCCCGAAGGCAAAGCAGGATAATTAGTTTTAAATACATCTTCAAACTCTCAGAATAATGATTAAAAAAGGCTATATCAAGGACATATCAGAATATCTCCGGAAGAACCTTAAAAAAGGATATACGAGGGAATCTCTGAAATGGGCCCTGGTAAATCAGGGCTATCCAAAGATAGAAGTAGAGAAGGCGCTTCACGCAGTGGATGAGCAGATGGCTGCAGAAGCCCCGATTCTAAAGGCAAAACCAGAAATAAACGTGGAAGTTGTCGAGCCTGAAGAGCCTCCAAAGAAGTCATTCTGGAAAAGGATATTCGGTTAGCGCATTTCTACCCCGGTTTTCAGTGTTTTAGCTAGTTCCAAACGTTAGGTTTATATAGTACTGTAACTACTGTATAGTTACATTAAACAGGGGTTATCCTGATGAAAAACAGAACTCATAAAACCGCAAAAAGCAAGACTTCTCTATTTGCAAACAGGCTCCCCATTTTTGCCGCTTTCGCAGCAATATTGCTTTCAGTCTTATCTCTGGCATATATTGTTCTTAATTTTACATCGAGCGCAACAACCTCTCACTCAATTTCAGATATTCAGGCTCCGCAGGATACAATAAAAGAATCAAACATAGAAGTTTATTCTGATAAAATTGTCATAAAAGTAAGCAACGCCTCTCTTAGCGCATATGCGCCGACAGGCTCAATGACTCCTCTTTTCAACGAGGGAGCAAACGGCGTGAGGATTGTCCCGCTTTCAGAGGATGAAATAGCCATAGGCGATATTGTAAGTTATCAAAAAGGCGAAAACCTGATAGTTCATCGTGTCATCGAAAAAGGAACAGACGAACAGGGAGTATACTTCATAGTTAAGGGCGACAATAATTCAGAAGCAGACGGAAAAATAAGGTTCGAAGAAATAAAATACAAAACAATCGCAATTCTTTATTAATCCTAAAATAAATCAATCATCCAGTTCGGCAAAACGCCGGAATCATTGCAATGGTAGACTTTATGGGTCAGCTGGTTCCAATACCCATAATTCCTCATCCCCATGCCCCCTATCACTCTTTTGTTCTCGGAAGACAGAGCAAGCTGGGGTGCTTTGAAACCATCAGGTTTTTTTCCAAAGCACTTGTTAAATTCAATTACTCCCTCGTTGATATAACTCTCATTTCTCAAGGTGTACAACTCGTTGTAAACATGATAAACTCCATGCATCTCGAGCTTTTTCCCTGAAAGAAGCATCTTCTCGCACCAGTCGTCCTCTACCCCAATTCCCCTGCCCTCAAATTTTGGAATAACAAAGAACACATCGCTCTTTTCCAGCAAATCCTCGCCGCAGGGTATACCTGGAGTAACATCATCTATTTGCGTTGTTGAAAAAGCCCGAATAAAAAATATCGCAGATTCAGAGAGGACAATCAGCATCATGATAATCAATATTGCAAGGAGTGCCTTTTTTCCCATGAAGAACAAACCCCATTTTAGGTTATAAGATTATATGTAAGCGATTATATCTTACGCAAACGCAATTATATAATTCAATATCCCTGCAAAACTAACCCAAATCAGGTACGGAAGAAGAAGATAGCCCGCTGTCCTGTTAACTCTCCAAGAGATTAATGTTATAATCAAAATATTAATCCAGAGCACAACAAGTTCAATAAAAGCAGCAATGGGATTATGCAAGCCAAAGAACAGGTAGCTCCAGAGCGCATTCAGCACAATATTCAATCCAAACATAATGACAACTGCTCTTTTTTCCGCGCCTCTGGAACTAACGTACGCCAGATAAAGCGCAATCGAAATCAGGATGAATAATATTGTCCAGACAATCGGAAATACAAAACCCGGAGGAGTTATTGAGGGTTTTACTGACTCATACCACTCCCCTGTATCTGTAAATCTGCTTCCGATAAACGCTGCAATATGCACAGATACAAATGATAAAACAAGCACTTTCCAATTCACGCCATTCTTTTTTTCTTTCATGATAATCCACGCCCGCGCCCGGAATCGAACCGGGATATCCCGAAGGAAACTAGTTCTCAAGACTAGCGCAGTACCATTGTGCCACGCGGGCATCTCGATAACAATAAATCTCTTTCTTTCTTATTTAAACATAACTGATAGGATTTGTATATCTCTCTTTGCACGAACCCCTTTATCGGTTTATCAATTTCAATGAACTCCCCAATTAATTTGGACATATCCTCAAGAAATAATTTGCTGCCCGAGTGGAAGAGAATTCTCTCACTATTGACAGAACCGTCTGTAATTAAAACCCCCTGGATAAAGTGCAATTTTTCTTTGTCCGTCCCATTTTTGACTATCTCAGGAATTCTCAATATGTCTCTTTTAACCCCTTCAGGAAATCCGTAATCTCTAATCTTTTCATAAGTTGCCCTAGACTTCTTATTAAGCTCCCAAATTTCTTTTCGATTTGGTCTTCTTCTTGAGATTATTCTTGCATGAACTGCAAATAACTCAAATAATAACTTTTCAAAAAGAACAACTTTCTCTCTGTCAGTATTGTAAAATTGAATAGGATAATCCCTATATCCTTCTCCATTATGTCCTATAGACAAACATCCGTCTCCCGAGAGCATACCAAGAAATAGTGCTAACTTCTCACCCTTGTTCATCGGGAGTTTTATGCATTCAGGATTATATATTTAAGTTACCACTCTTAAAATAACCAACCCACTTTCTCAAATCAGAAGAAATCCAGCCTAGTCTAACTAGCTGGCTTATGCAATACTCTGGATAAATAATGGACTTATCCGAATAACGCACTAAGACCAGCGGCTGATTCAGATGGCTTTTCTTCTTCCTTCTTCTCTTCCTTTGCAGGTGCAGCTGCTCCGGCTGCCGGTGCAGCACTGACAATGCTTGCATTCTGTAGTTCAGCTCCTATGTCAACACCCTGCAGACTTGCAATAAGTGTCTTCACTTTGGCTTCATCTACGCTGGCTCCAGCTGCAGATATAACTTTCTTCAAGCTTTCTTCATTTACTGGTTGTCCAAGCTTGTGCAAAAGCAAAGCGCCGTATATGTATTCCATTATTTACCCTCCTGTGTACCATTTAATTGAGTATTCTCCGCAGCAGGGGCAGGTGTTTCTGCAACCGGTGCTGCTGACTTTGAGTTCACGAGATTTGTAAGGGCAATTTCTTCTCTTCCAGCCTTTGCGATAAAGAATTTTACTGTCTCTGCAGCAGCATATCCTCTGCCAACAGCAAAACCAAGAGCCTTCGCAATCATTTCCCTAAGCTGTTCATATGCTTTCTTCTTGTCAATCTTTATCCCGATGTAGACTTTGTCGCTTGCAGAATCATAAGCAGCAACAGGCTCAAACCCGACTTTCATTGGTTTGATATCCAGTTTCGCAAGAACACCAGCAACATTTGCTTTTATCTCTCCTCCCTTCTTTACAACAGTATGCGGCAGCTTGATTGCGAGCTTTCCGCCTTCAACAGCAACTTTCAGTCCAACTCCGGAAAGTTCTGAAATTGCAGGCCCAGGAACAAGCGAAGTTGGTCCTGGTTCGACATTAATGTCCTCAGGTGCAATATCTCCTGCTTTTGCTTTTGTAGGGCTCTGGTTATCAGCAAGCAGTCCGGATAACTCAAATGGCTCAATGTCCGAGAAGAACAACGCAATGTCCGCGGTTATTACTGGCTCCAAATCCTTCAGGTTTCCTCTCTTTGCAGTTTCAATTGCTCTCAATATCGCGGACTTTTTTGCAACACGTATATCCGCCTTTCCCCTGAAATTCTTCTTTATTTCATGGAATTGGGAGCTTGGAAGTCCTTTTGTTGAAGCAACAAGAATTGTTTTGCTTTTCTTTATCTCACTTACCAAATCATTCACGACTTTGATTTTTGATGCAGGAACTTCCCTTTTCACTATTTCCTTTTTGGTTTCTGTTTTCTTTGCCATGTTTACTTCATCTCCACCTTGAGTGGCTTGCTCATTGTAAGTTTAATCATAACACTTCTGATGTTATCCTTCTTTATCGGGAGAACATTCACAAGCGCAGAATAAATGGCGTTTGCATTTGCAATCAAATCCTCGTCTTTCATGCTTTCCTTGCCAAGAGCCATCTTTACAGATGCTTCTTTGACCCTAATTTTCAGAGAAGAGCCGATTTTTTCTATCATTGCCTTTATTGCCTTCGGGTCTTCAGATGTAACAATTCCAAGCTGTGGCGAAGGCATTTTTCCTGCAGGTCCAAGCGCTTTGCCAAATGTGGTTGCAACAGCCGGCATAAGCGGCGCAACAGCAATAAAGAAATCATAGTGCTTTACAAGGTTCTTAAGCGTTTTTTTATCCTTGTACTTTGGAAAATCAGCATTGGTCACTGTATCAATAGCTTCATTTTTCTTTGTCAAGAACGCGCAAACTTTCTTTGTGCCGGAGCTGTGTGGGATGTTGACAATTGTAGCGATATTATCTCTTTTAGGGTCAATTCCCTTCAGATTTATGATTAAGTCTACTGTCTGGTCAAACTTTCTTTTCTCAAGTTTTCTCAATTCATCCAATGCTTGTTTTATGTCCATCTTGAATATCTCCTAAGTAATGACTCAAACCACAGAAATCGAGGCTCGAGTACTTAGTCAAACGATATAATAATATCCTATTTTAGCTGTTTTTAAATCTTATTGTAGCAGAATAAACTATTATTTGAACACAACCTTGATTATGTCTGCTATCAGGAAGCCCACAGCCCCTATTGCCAGAATTCCAAGGGCAGATATTTTTGCAACACTCCAGAACTCCTCATTTGTCGGCTTTCTAAGAAGATGCCAGACCCTCACACATTGCAAATAAAATGAAGTTATCTTCTCCTTTGCTATTCCAAAAACCATAAACATAAAACAAGAATTACCTATAAAAATCTATTGATTAACCAACAAATCTAACATTCCAGATTTCAGCGGCCCTCTTGTCTTGTTCAATATCCTGTTCCCTTATCGTCTCAAGAAGATAACTTGCATCTTCCCATATTCTCTCATTATCTATGAACTCCAGTTACTGGCTTCCAGAATCGTCTT